>PUMG01000031.1 GCA_003551265.1 Halovenus sp. | reverse complement strand
TGAGGCGATGAAGATGGAAATGGCGCTGCAAGCCGAGCGCGACGGGGAGATCAAAGCCGTACACGTTCAGCCGGGCAGCCAGATCGAGGCCAAGGACCTGCTGGTCGAGTTCACCGATTAGTCGGTCCCGACTAACCGGGTACACCCGCGGGAAGAAAAATTTTGGTGAGTCCAGCGCCCGGCACTGGGCTCACCAGAAACCGCTCGTGTACCGGGGCAGTCGGTGCTTTAGCACCTATTTGCTCGCAGGCTTTCTAATCGTTGGGATGCCCTATAAAAAAATCGCTCGAATCATTACCGATCCGAGCGATTTTTTTCAAAAGGCTTCTCCGGTCGAATCGGCGGGTTGTTACATCTCGCCGATGTACTCCTCCTCAAGCTCGCTTCTCGTGATCGTGTCCTCGAGGTGGCGGATATTCTCGTCACCCATAATCACAGTGGCGTATTGGTTTGATGTGACGCCCACACTCGTGCGGGCCTGGTGGGACCTGAAGAGGACTGATACCGGGCGCTCATCCTCGAACTCGATTAAAACCCGATCCCGGTCAAACCACTCGGCAGACTCGTCGTAGTCTCCGACTGGTGTCTGATACATCCGTGCTAAACGCTCCCCAAGTTGGGGCCTGTATACTCGAACCTCGTTCCCCCTGTCCTCAGCAACCTCTGCGTAGGCCTTGGCCACTGCATCCTCTTCCGCCTCCGAGCGGTAGGAATTCATGTCGCGCCTTACAGAATCCATGTTGGGTCGAGAGAACATCTCTTTTTCGAAAGATACGGCGGAGCGCGATACCTGTGCCAGGGAGAATCCGTCCTCACGAATTGAAGGCACGGGGCTTCTTTCGGAGCCGTCTTCAGAAACCTCGTAGAGCGCCTCAACAAGCTGTTTGTCGGTGGACTCTTCAAATGTCTCTAGCCGTTGCTGGTCTTGCGCCGCCTGAAAGTCCTCAATCGCCGTTTCGATCTGAGCACAGCCGCTAATAAACAGCATGATCGAGATGAGATAGACGGGTCCTCTTAACTGCATGTATCCCTCCTTGAGCTTTGGAATATTGTTTTAAGTTTCCGGGTCTCGGTGGCCACACGGATACTCAGCGCATCTATTGTTAGGGGGGGGGTCACTCGGCACCGCGGGAACGCCATGGACCCTAACCGCGAAGCGCCCTCCCCAGGGAGATGTACGCGATTCCGGGAGTGACGATTGGGTGTCGGGAGAGCCCCTCTGCCGGTCTTTTGGACCGGCAGAGGGGCTCTCTCACGACCGGGATCCTGGGGCGATTCAAGGTTCGTCGGACACCTCAGCAGTTAGTAGCGATACTCTACAGAGGCGCCGAAGCTGTTGAACTCCTGCCCGTAGTCCTCAGAAGGTGTGCCTGCTTCAATGTCGTAGCTGGTGTGCTGGAAAAAGACGTTAGCACTGAGGCGTTCGTGGAAAGGTACTTGGACGCCGGCAGCGTAGCTGCTCGCTAACCCCGTGCCGCTATCATCTCGGGTACCCATCTCCCACCCGAGGTAGCCAAGGCCGATCCCGATTTTGGCGAAGGGCTCTACGAATGGAACGAGAGGGACTCCCAGCCGGCCATTGACCATGAAGGATGCAGCGTCAACGTCAGCGCCACCGCTCTCATAGCCACCAAAGTAGTTGAGCTGGCCTTCCACGCTAAACCAATCGTTAACGCGGAACCCCTGATAGATCGTAATACCGGTCTCGCTCTCGCCGACAATATCGCTGCCCCAGATTCCGTCGTCGTCGTCATACTCTGTATTCAGTATGCCGAAGCCGACATAGCGATTTCGCTCATGGCTGTCTTCCGCCGTTTCTCCTTGAATCCCGATCTCATCGAGGAAGCCCCCGTTACTGTCCGCAAAAGAAACCGAGATCAAGCCAAAGACGCCGAGGGCCGTGGCAGCACCGGTGGATATCCCCTTAATATATTTTTTCATGCCTATTTGCTTCCCTGAACAGTTATTTTTTTAGAGGGCGCTTGCGTTTCCCTTAAAAGGGAGCAGGTTTTGTTATACTGCCTCGGCTCCGGCGAGTCAAGTCGGTGCTCAATACCCCTTTGCGTCGACGAGCCGGCGGGCTTCGGTGGGTCCAAGGTCGGGCGCTGAACCCCCAGGGGGCTAGAGCAGCCAACACCATGGAGGCTGCTGCGAGTAGCAGAACCGGGTACCTTCATAACGGCGCCGGGCCGCTGTCGGCAAGGTGCGTTCCGGCTGCGTCAGGCTGGAGCACTCCATGCACTACTGCGGCTAAAAGCCGTCGAAGATGATCCAGCCACCGTGGGATGCTCTGCTGGTGGCCTCTGCGAGGGTGTTTTGGGTACCCGGGGGTTGAACGGGTGCCACGACCCGCCATGCTCACCCGTGTGAGGCGTCGAATTCGTGAAAGATCAAGAGGGTAGAGGGTTAAACAGAGCTTCGCGGGATGCCGTGGGAAGGGGAGATGGTGGCCGGGGACGGAATCGAACCGCCGACACGGGGATTTTCAATCCCCTGCTCTACCGACTGAGCTACCCGGCCAACGGCTGC
>PUMG01000149.1 GCA_003551265.1 Halovenus sp. | reverse complement strand
GGGACCTCGATGTTACTGTCTGCGAGCGCGCGTCTGGTCGCTGGACAGGCGTATCGAGTCGGGTGGTCGAGATAATCGACTGCGGCAGGCTCAACAGCCCAGCCTGCAGATTCGAGTCTGGACAACGCCGCCTGAGCCACCCGTCGTGTCGTCGGTACGGTTACCGTACGATGGCCCGCAGCCTCAGCGAGAACATCCAGAAACCGTGGGACAGTAAGCGGTGCAGGGTCACAGAGCTGGTAGACCGCACCGTGGGAGGGTGGTCGGGCACTGAGAAAGGTAATCGCGTCGACGACGAAATCACGGGGGACGACGTTCAACTCCGCAGTTGCCGAGTTCGCAAGCGTGAACGACGCCGACAGCCAGTGGGGCTGTGCACGCAGGAGTTCAAGCAGGTAGTACGGACCATCGTACTTGTCGGTCTCGCCGGTTCGGCTGTCACCGACGACGATTGCCGGACGGTAGATAGTCACGGGCAACCCGTCGTCCATCCGCTGCTGGACGGCGACTTCGGCCCGGTACTTGCTCCGTTCGTAGTGGTTGTTGAACGACTGTCCCTCCTGGAGGTGTGATTCGGTGAACACGCCGTCGTAGCGTCCGCTGACGTAACAGGTGCTGACGTAGTGAACGTGTTCGACTGCGAGCCGTTCTGCGACGTCGAGGACGTGGGTGGTCCCCTTGACGTTGACAGCCTCTGCCGGTCCGGGGTCGACGCCCAGGTCGTAGAGGGCGGCGAGGTGATACACCTCCTGGACGGTGTCGAGGTCAGAAACAGCGTCGCTGAGACCCAGACCAGAGTCGGTGATGTCGCCCTCGTAGAGTCGAATCGCGTCGGCAGGGACAGACTCGTCGGTCGCATCGAGGATTGCCTGCGCTCGTTGCTGTGCAGTGTCGAGATACTGTGGCTGGACGAGACAGGCGATTGGACCATCACCGCGGGAGAGGAGACGCTCGACCAGCGCGGAGCCAAGAAAGCCGGGGAAACCCGTGAACAGAACTTCGGGGTTGGTCACGGCAACCACCCTCGGAGTCGGCGCTGTGCGCTCGTCATCGTCGTCAGAAACCGGGCGAACGTGCGCTGAGAGATGCCCGGAGGGGCGTCGAGCGGGCCGATGTGTGAGGTGGCGACCGTTCGTGTCTCGACGAATCGTCGAATCCCCTCGGGACCGTGGCGACGACCCAGACCGGAGTCACCGAACCCACCCATCGGCGCGTCGATAGCCGCCCAGCCCACCGTGTAGGGGTCGTTCACACACACCGTCCCACAGTCGATTTCACGAGCGACGGCACGACCCCGGTCTCTGTCGGCTGTCCAGACGCTCGCGTTCAACCCGTAGCGAGAGTCGTTCGCCCGCTCGATTGCCGCTGCGGTGTCTGCGACGGGCGTCACCGAGACGACAGGACCGAACGTCTCCTCACAGGCGAGGCGTGAATCCGTGTCGACGTCGGTCAGCACAGTCGGCTCGTAACAGAACGGACCGACGTCCGGTCGAGTGCGTCCACCCGAGAGCAGCGAAGCGCCGTCGTCGACTGCCTCGTCGACGTGGGACGCGACGCGCGCTAGGTGGTCGCCGTCGATAAGGGAGCCGACATCCGGTCCGTACTCGAATTCGAGACCGAGCGTGAGCCGTCGCGTCGCGCCGACGAACGCATCGAGGAACGCCTCGTAACAGCGCTCGTCGACGTAGAACCGCTCGGGAGCGAGACAGAGCTGTCCGGCGTTTGTGAACGCTCCCTTGGCGGCACCGCGAGCAGCGCGTTCGACATCGGCGTCGTCGAGGACGACCAGCGGATTCTTTCCGCCGAGTTCGAGCGAGCAGCCGACGAGGTTACGACCCGCGCGCTCGGCGACGACTCGACCCGTTTCGGTCCCGCCGGTGAACGCAACGTGGTCGACGTGGTCGATAAGGGCCGGACCGACGGTCGGTCCTTCGCCGGTGACGACCTGGAACAGTCCCTCGGGAAGTCCCGCTTCGTCGAGCAACGTGGCGAGTGCGAGTGCGATGTGTGGTGTTCGCTCGTCGGGTTTGCACACCACCGCGTTACCAGCGAACAGTGCTGGAATCGCATCGGTCATCACGAGGTTCAGTGGATAGTTCCACGGCGCGATGACGCCGACGACGCCGACCGGGTCGGAGGTGACAATGGCGTCAGTCGCCAGCCAGATTGCACCGGTACGTTTCGTCTCCGCCAGTGCCGTTTCGCCGTTCTCGGCGTAGTACGAACACGTCAGGGGGACGTCGAGAAGCTCTTCGAGTGCGTGGTGGCGTGCCTTCCCGGTTTCGAGTTGGACGAGGTCGAGCAACAGTTCGCGGCGGTCGACAACGAGGTCGCCGAAGCGTTCGAGAATCTCCGCCCGGGAGTCGAACGGTTCCTGTTCCCACTCTGCCTGCGCTTGCCGGGCACGCCCAGCGGCGTGGTCGATGTCATCACTCACACACGCAGGGACCGTGCCGATGGGTTCGTCCGTTATGGGTGTTCGAACCTGGAGGGGTTGACGGTCGCCAGTCGTCTGAACGCGCCTCGCGAG
>PUMG01000336.1 GCA_003551265.1 Halovenus sp. | reverse complement strand
TGCACTGTTTGGCTGGATGGTGCTGCCTGCAGTGGGCTTTCTCTACACTGGTCGCCTCGTCTCCGAGGGTGTACGCGTGTACGTCGTTGGCGCACTCGGCTGTGTGCTCGGACTCACGATGTACGTCAGTGGGCTTGTGCTGGCGACTGACGCCGCGATGCTCTCTGGACTCGTTCTCGTTGGTGTCAGTCAGACAGCGGGGATTCTCCATGCCGTACTCCGGTACGATGTCGACGGCAGGTGAGCATCGAGAAGGCGGAAAGAGTGGTCTCGCTCTGGCCCACACTTCCGGACCATATTCCCTATATTTTCGCCGCCAGTGTCACAGGTCGTAGAGGTCGCGGAACTTCTCGTTCACGTAGTCGACGAAGTACTCCGCAGTGAGCGCTTCTCCTGTCGCCACTTCGATGAGCTCGGGCGTGGTGTAGCGCTGGCCGTGGCTGTGGATGTTCTCGGTCATCCACTCCTGAATCGGTTCGAAATCCTGTTGGCGGACGAGTTCGTCGACATCGAGATCGTCGCGAACTGCAGCGTCGAGCTGGGCGGCGAGGACGCTTCCGATGGTGTAGCCCTGGAACGATGCGAACGAACGGGTCCAGTGGATATCCTGGAGACAGCCCTCGCTGTCGGTGTCCGGGGTGACACCCAGATAGTCGTCCATCTTCTCGTTCCAGAGCTGAGGAATCTCGTCGGCGGTGATGTCGCCTTCGACGAACGCACGGTCGATTTCACAGCGCAGCATGATGTGCATGTGGTAGGTGAGCTCGTCGGCCTCGACCCGGATGAGGTTATTCGGATTAATGCGGTTGACCGCCTCGTAGATTTCGTCAACGGTGAGGTCGTCGTGGCCGTGGATGTGTTCTTTGAACGTCGGCAGAAACACCTCCCAGAACGGCTTCGTCCGACCGACGTGATTCTCCCAGAAGCGTGACTGAGATTCGTGGACACCCGACGAGCGTGACTGGCCGAGTGGTGTCGCGTACTCGTCCTGGCGCAGTCCGAGCTGGTAGGTCGCGTGTCCGAACTCGTGGATTGTCGCCGTGAGTGCGTCGATCGGGTCCGTCGGCTTGAATCGGGTCGTCACCCGTGCGTCGAACTGCGTTCCAGACATGAACGGGTGTGGTGCCGTGTCGAGACGGCCCCGGCTCCGGTCGTATCCAAGCAGGTCGAGAACCGCCTCACTGACTGCACGCTGGTCGTCTTCGGGATACTCGCCTTCCCACGGGTGTGCCAGTTCGATTCCCGATTCGCGTATCTCCTCGATCAGGGGTGGAATCTCTGTTCGGAGCGTCTCGAAAATCTCCTCCATCGTTTCGAGCGGAATGTACGGGTTGCTGTCATCGTACATCACCTCGTATGGGTTGCTGTCGGAGTCGACGTATCCCGCACGCTCGACCTGAAGCTCCCTGAGTTTCTCCAGTCGGGGTGCGAACTGCTCGAAGTCGTCGTTCGCTTTCGCCTGTTGCCAGATCTGCTGGTTCTCCGAACCGGTCTGTGTAATCTCCTCTGCGAGTTCGGACGGGACGTTTGCCTTTCGTTCGTACTGACGGCGAATCTCCCGAACGACAGCCGCTTGCTCGTCGTTCAGGTCGGCATCCTCGAGGGCATCGAGCCAGTTTTTCACGTCGTCGTCGACGAGCAACTCGTGTATCGTCGCAGACAGCGTCGAAAGCTGCTGTGTGCGGGCGGGCGCACCGCCTTCGGGCATCATAACCTGCTGGTCCCAGCTCAGTTGCATCGCCGAATATCCGAGATTCGATATCTTCTGCGTTCGTTTGAGCAACTGGTCGTACGCCTCGGGCGTCCCGGTATCTGCTTCTGTCGCTGCCATACTTTGGTCATCGAACAGCGATACAATAATTATCGTGGTTCTGTCTTTGTCTCTTGACTCCGAACGCTCGGTCGATTAGAGAACTGAATGGTTAGCGAAAGCGACATACCGAATCAATTAGGAAATGTACTTACTTTCCCCGGTGGGATATTCAGTAATATGGGTAGCGACATTCGCGTGCTTCTCGTGGAGGATAACGAGATGTTTCGCGAGGTGGCGGCTTCGGAACTCGAGCGAGAGGGTGAGATAGTGGTGACGGATGTGGGCAGTGCGGAGGAAGCACTCGAACGTCTCGATGAGGCTCGTTTCGACTGTATCGTGAGCGATTACCGACTCCCACAGCAGGACGGCCTGTCATTTCTCGACACGGTGCGCGAGCGCTGGCCCGAGATGCCCGTGCACCTCTCCGTGCAGGCCAACACCGTGAATGCCGCCAGCGTGCGCTTCTGGCAAGGCCTGGGGCTGACCCGGGTGATCCTCTCCCGGGAGCTCTCCCTGGGGGAGATCGAGTCCATCCGCCAGGACTGCCCGGACATGGAACTGGAGGTGATGGTCCACGGGGCCATGTGCATCGCCTATTCCGGGCGCTGCCTGCTGTCCGGCTACTTCAATCATCGCGACGCCAACCAGGGGGCCTGCACCAATGCCTGCCGCTGGCAGTACCGCCTGCACGCCGCCGAACAGGACGAGGGCGGCGATT
>PUMG01000367.1 GCA_003551265.1 Halovenus sp. | reverse complement strand
CACAGCTGACGGCCAACCCGTTCGACGAGATCATGACGATGACTGCCTACATGGTGTCGCTGGCGCGCGGAACGAGCGCGGTCGGTTCGGTCGAGTACCAGTCGCTGTTCGCGGTCGGTCTGCTCCTGTTTTTGATGACGCTGTCGGCGAACCTGCTCAACGACTACCTGAAACAGCGCTTCCAGGAGGAGTACCGATGAGCACCGAAACACCACCGGAGCTGTTCGCAGATGTCGACCTGAGCTGGGAGAAGACGAAAAACCGAATCTTCTACGGCGTGCTCATCGCTGCATCGCTGTTCGGTGTCGTCATGCTCATCTTGCTGTTCGCCGATATTCTTTACGAGGCGGTCACTGGTCAGCAGCGCTTCGATATCGAACTCGGACGCTTCCTCGGAAACGTCGGCTCACAGACGCCAGCGAACGCCGGGTTTTACTCGGCGATTGTCGCGTCAGTGTGGCTCATGCTCTTTACCGTGTTGTTCACGTTCTTCATCGGCGTCGGTGCGGCCATCTACCTCGTCGAGTACGCGCCCGACAACCGGATAACCCGACTGATAGAGGCCAACCTCGCCAACCTCGCTGGTGTTCCCTCGGTTGTTTACGGTATTCTCATCCTCGCACTGGTCGTCAACGGCGCAGGACTCGGCAGCGTGATTCTCGCTGGTTCGCTCGCTCTCGCGTTGCTGGTCGTCCCCATCATCATCGTCGCCTCTATCGAGTCGATTCGTGCGGTTCCAGATGGGATGCGAGACGGGTCTGCTGCCGCTGGTGCGACGAAGTGGCAGACGATTCGGCGAGTCACGCTCCCCCAGGCGTTTCCGGGAATCATGACCGGGACTATTCTCGCCATGGCGCGAGCGATCGGCGAGACGGCACCCCTGCTGATGGTCGGGGCGCTGTTCACGGATACGTCTGTTCCCGGCGGACCGCTCGATTCGTTCAGCAGCATGCCAGTTCAGATCTACAACTGGACGTTCCTGCCACAGCGGGAGTTCCACGCCCTCGCCGCGATGGGTATCATCGTCCTCCTGGTGGTGCTGTTTGCCATGCAGGCTGTCGCGGTGTACATCCGGCGCACGTACGAGAACGACGTTACCATCAAAGGTGTCTAACATGACGACGAGAGAAGACGAACACGCACTCATTTCGACCGAAGTACAGACGTCAGAACGCACAGACGCAGACAAGACGGCAGAGACAGTTGTCCGGATGAACGACCTCGACGTCTACTACGGGGAGGAACAGGCGCTCTCTGCAGTCAGCGTCGAAATTCCAGAACATCGGGTGACCGCTATCATCGGTCCCTCGGGCTGTGGAAAGTCGACGTTCCTGCGGTGTGTCAACCGGATGAACGACCAGATTCCGTCCTGTCGAATCGACGGTAAGCTTTTCTTCCACGGGAAGAACGTCTACGACGACGATGTCGACCCGGTGGCGCTTCGGCGAAAAATCGGGATGGTGTTCCAGAAGCCGAACCCCTTCCCCAAGAGCATCTACGAGAACGTGGCGTACGGGCTGCGGGTGCAGGGGAAAGACGACACGGTCGACCTCGACGAGCAGGTCGAGCGGGCGCTGAAGAACGCGGCGCTCTGGGAGGAGGTCGAAGACCAGCTCCACTCGTCGGGGCTCGACCTCTCCGGTGGCCAGCAGCAACGTCTCTGTATCGCCCGTGCAATCGCACCGGACCCCGAGGTTCTGTTGATGGACGAGCCAACGTCGGCGCTCGACCCGGTCGCCGCCTCGAAGATCGAAGACCTCATCGACGACCTGGCGCGGGAGTACACCGTCATCATCGTCACCCACAACATGCAACAGGCTGCTCGCATCTCCGATAAGACAGCGGTGTTTCTCACTGGTGGGAAGCTCGTGGAGTTCGACTACACCCCGAAAATATTTGAAAACCCCGACGACCAGCGAGTCGAGGACTACATCACGGGGAAGTTTGGATAATATGGCACGTGAACGCTACCAGGACCGTCTGAGTGACCTGCGCGCAGAGGTCGGTGCGATGGCTGACCTCACGCTCGAACGGTACCACGAATCTCTCGACGTCCTCGAGACGGGCGATTCGCTCAAGGCACAGCGGATTATCGAAGGTGACACCGAGTTGAACGAGTGGTATCTCGACATCGAGAACCAGTGTGTGCAGTTGATTGCGCTTCAACAACCCGTCGCGAGCGACCTGCGTTTCATCGCATCGTCGTTCAAAATCGTCACCGATCTCGAACGGATCGGCGACCTTGCGACGAATCTCGCCCGCTACGGCCGCGACGGCGACTTCGAGCGATTCCCAGACGTTGGTGTCACAGCAATTGCACGGATGGCTGGCGAAATGGTCACTGATGCGATGGACGCGTACACGCGAGACGATGCAGACGCGGCCCGTGCGATTGCCGAACGTGACGACAAACTCGACGAGTGCTGTCAGGTCGCGACCGGGACGGTCGTCCGCGAACTCATCACCAGCCACGCCAGAGCGATGGACACGAGTGAAATCGAAGCCACGCTCGAAAGCGTCTCCCGGGTCCTGT
>PUMG01000320.1 GCA_003551265.1 Halovenus sp. | reverse complement strand
GCAACGAAACGACGGTCGCAGCCACCGTTTTGTCGTCGACGGGGACGGAGAGTGCACCATCTTCATCGACTTTCTCGGCAGCCGCTCTGTTCACGAGTGCAAGCACGAACGGGACGTTCCGAAGCGGACTCTCTGTCGCTCTGGTCACCTTTCCGACGGACTCCTCGCCGTCGAACACCTCCGCCCCTGCTTCCGGTACCGCTTCGGCCACGAGACCGACGAGTTGCTTTGTCGGCTGTCCGCGGTTTTCGACCCGTGAGACCACCTCCTGACCGACGAAGCATCCCTTCTCGAAGTCGACCGCGTTTCGCAGTCCGAGGTTGTTCGGCACCTGCTCGTCGAGTTCGGACTCGAACAGCGGCGTTCCCGCTTCGAGCGTCAGCGAGTCCCACGTCCGGTAGCCAAACGGGGCAGCGTTCAGTCCCCGGTTGACCAGCGTATCGAAGATGTACAGCGCATTGTCCGCCGTCGAGATGACGTCGTAGCCCTCCTCGCCGGTCGGTGCGTCGGTTCGGATGACCGTTACACCCACGTCACCCATCGAACCGCGTGTGAACGTGAGCGGTGTTTCGGGTGTCTGCTCGGAGAACACACTTGCTAGCTTCTCAGTCGCCTTCGGTCCGTGAACACCGAAGTGTGCGAACTGGTCGGTCGCGACCTCGAAAGCGACGTCTTGAATGAACGTCTTCTCGCGCCAGTCACCAGCTATCTCCTCGCCTTTGCCCGGAGGCAAGAGCACGAGCAGTCGCTCTCCGGCGTTGTAGATGTACATATCTGTTCGGATGCGACCGTGAGGGGTGAGCAAGAGCGCGTACACGCCAGCACCGTCACTCGTGGGAACCTCGTTCGAGACAGAGTTGTCGACGAACTCGACTCTATCGTCGCCCGTCACGACCAGAATGTCCGAGGCGTATTCGATGACTCCGGCAGCGTTGCGAACCGCCCGATGTGACCGCTCCGGACGGCCGTACTCTGAGACGACTTCACGGCCGCCGCGCTGTTCGAACTGCGCCCCGTGGTCGGCGTGAACGTCCTTCAGCACACTCATTGCCTGTACTCCGTCCGCACGCAGGATAAGTTTCCCGACACAGTCCGCTATGATTCCCAACACAGTCCGCTATGATTCCTCGACACACTCAGGTCACGAGTAGTCAATGACCTGTTCGACGACCGCTTCGAGTTCGTCTTCGTCGGCACTCAAAAATGGGCCGACAGTCGTTCTGGCGAACGCGGCGCTCGCCACCGCTCGCGTCAGCGCCCGTGCGCTGTCTGCACCCTGGACGAGTTCGTGCAGGAACGTCCCGGTGAACGCACCTTGTTCACCCATGGGGTCGACCGTCTCAGTGTCCACCATCGTGCGCTCGTGGATGACGTTCGTGCCAGGTGAATCCTGAAGAACGATGGCGCTGCCGTCTGTGCGTCTGACGACGACAATCTGGAGGCTGTAGAGTGCAGCGAGAACGTTCGTCAACTCGCGCGGACTCCCGCGCTCGCCGAGCACAGTCGGAATCGCATCCTCTGATGTGATGAGAACGTCGACCTCGTCTGAGAGTTGTGTGAACGTCTCCTTGTACGTCTCAGCATCGGCAAGTTCAGGTTCGTAATCCAGTTCCACGGCGGTGACTGCTCCACTGCCACCGCTCGCTCTGAGTAGCGCTTCAGTGGTTTCGGCTGCCTGCGTTGAGAGGACTGCCGAACTCAGACCAGTATAGACAAGGCGTGCCTGCTGGATCGTCTCGACCGGGAGGTCACCCGGTTTTGCGGTGGCGAAGGCGGTGTGAGTGCGGTCGTGCCAGCATTGACTCGCACGTGGGGCGGCACCAGTTTCACGGAACGTGATACCCTGGCGAACGTTGTCCGTCGTCCACGCAATAGATGTGTTCAGACCTGTCGCCTCGATCTGTCGGACCACGTTCCGTCCGACTGCTGTGTCCTGAACTTTGCTCACCCACAGTGCATCAGAGCCGAGGCCTGCCGCTGCAACCGCAACGTTACTCTCTGTCCCATCGACGTATACATCGAGAGAATCTGCCATCTCGACCCGTTTACTCCCCGGTGGAGACAGTCGGAGCGGCGTCTCGCCAAACGTCACGAAGTCTGCCATACCCCTCCCATCGATACCGAGTGGCTTAAATCCCGGCGGATTTTCGACAAGCCGTCTCAATCGACGTCTCTGGTCTCTGCTGTGCCTTTCTCGACCTTCTCGACGGTGTCTTCAACTTTCTCCTCGACGGTGTCTTCGACTTTTTCCTCGACAGTCTGGTCGACTTTCTCCTCGACAGTTTCTCCAACTTTTTCCTCGACAGTCTGGTCGACTTTCTCCTCGACGGTGTCTTCGACTTTTTCCTCGACAGTCTGGTCGACTTTCTCCTCGACAGTCTGGTCGACTTTCTCATCGACGGTGTCTTCGACTTTTTCATCGACGGTCTGGTCGACTTTCTCCTCGACAGTTTCTCCAACTTTCTCCTCGACAGTTTCTCCAACTTTCTCCTCGACAGTTTCTCCAACTTTCTCCTCGACAGTTTCTCCAACTTTCTCCT
>PUMG01000173.1 GCA_003551265.1 Halovenus sp. | reverse complement strand
CCAATCAACTCGCCCTGAAGTCGGGAACGCTGAACGGGAACGGCGATTTCACGCCTGCCTCTTCGTAGGCCAGACCGGGAGTTCACCGACAAACGCCGGCCTTCAGGCCGGGGAAGTTGATAGGACGCCGAGAGAATAAAGACTCTCCTTACTTCGAAGTTACCTATTGACAACGGCCATCTCGAAGCCCTCCGCAGTGACGGAAACGCCCGCGGCACAGACCGCGTGGTCGAACTCGTGGTCGTACACCTCACGAGCGGCCGCGTGTGCCTCTGTTGTATCCAGTTTGAACGGCTCGGGACTGTCGCGTTCGTAGGTTGCCACCAGCGTCGGTTCGGATACCTCCTCGACGAGCACCGCGTCGCGGCGAACGGTCCCGATGTATCCCGATGGCTCGGCAGTTGTGGTGGGGTCGTCGGTCACGCCGACGATGCCCGCAATACGTGGCGTGTCGTAGTCATCCTTCTCGAAATCGAGCGCGAGAAGGGATTCAGCCAGCGCATCGCGTGCCGGGTAGCCGAGTGCGAGTTTCTCTGCAACCGGGTCGACGTGTGAGCCGTTTCCCACCACCGCGCCACGGTCGGTGAGACGGAGACAGTTGTAAGAGATGTACGGATTGTCGGTCTCTTCTGCATCCGCGGTTGGTCCGACCGTGACCATTCCGTCGCGTTCGATTGCGTGTCTGTTCGGAAACGACCGTGAGGAGACGCGATATGCGCCGACCTCGGGACTGACGACCACGAACCGTCCAACGTACATGTCGTGTGTCTCGCGTGCGGTCAAGCATGTAACTGTCGGACGAAAATCCGCTAGTAACTCAGGGAAGCTTTTGAGGGAGTCGGGATGACTCTCAACAGCAGGTGTGAATGGAAAGCCCCCGGTCGCTCGACCAGGTTCGCCTCGCGTTGCTCGGCTCAGCATCCGGGGCTCGCTGCGGTCCTCGCTTCACTGCGGTCCTTACGTCGCCCGGGATGGATCGAGCGACCGGGGGCTTCCCCATCACGACTCCTCAATTCCTTTCACTAATTACTACAGGATTTTCGTCCGCCAGTTCTATTTGATTGGGACTGTCCGGGCCGCTCGTCCCCGGACTGTTGTCCGGGTCCTCACAGCCCTCTGTCGTCCGGTTTGTTGCACTCTCTGTACTCAGACGCCGGCTGATCGAAGTCATCCAAGTGTGTGCCCATCCGTATCAACCGTCGTCCGCTGTCTCGTCACCGGGTGGGTCGTCATCTGGCGGTTCATCGTCAGGTGAATCGTCGTCTGGCGGCTCGTCATCCGGTGGTTCGTCATCTGGCGGTTCGTCGTCAGGTGGTTCGTCATCCGGAGGTTCGTCGTCGGGTGGTTCGTCATCCGGAGGTTCGTCGTCGGGTGGTTCGTCATCTGGTGGCTCGTCATCCGGAGGTTCGTCGTCAGGTGGCTCGTCGTCGGGTGGTTCGTCGTCAGGTGGTTCGTCATCTGGCGGCTCATCGTCGGGTGGTTCGTCATCTGGCGGCTCATCGTCTGGCGGTTCGTCGTCTGGGTCTCCTTCTTCGACTGTCAGCGACTCTGTCGCACCCACGTCTCCGTACGACGGCGAGCTACTCTCGGTGAACACGCCGTATATGTGGCTGCCAGGTTCGATATCCGCGGTGTCGACCCCCTCGAACGTCACCGTCTCGGACGAGTTTCTCCCGAGTGACACCGACGTACTGTCTATCACGTCGCCACCCACGCGAAGTTCGATGGTCTGCGTGTCCTGTGGTCCGAAGTTCTCGATGGTCGCTGAGACGTCGAATACGTCTCCCTGAGTGACGGTGTGTGTCCCCGGGTTCAAGTCGGTGGCGGCGAACCCTTCGACGACGAGTCTTCCTTCAGCCATGTCGGATGCCAGATAGAGGAGAAAGCTGTGTTCACCAGGCGGAGTGAACGCGGATGTACCCGTCAGAGTGTAGGTTTCGGTCTCGCCCGCATCCAGCGTTATCGTTGCCGCGTCCATCGTTTCGTCCGGTCCGAGGAACTCTGCGATAGTCTCTGCAGACTCGGTACCAATGTTTTCGATGGTCGCTGTCACCTCGAACTCCTCTTCCATCGCGACCGTCACGTCCGTTGGTTCCATCTCTCTGATGACGAACGGAGGATCTCCGCTTCCAACCACGAGCAGCGTTCCCGTCGCCTCACTGTCGTCGGTGTATATCCCGAACTCGTTCCCGCCGTATTCGATATCCTCAGCGTCGACGTCCTCGAACGTTACCGTCTCCGACTGACCAGCGTCGAGTTCTCGCTCTTGACTCGCCACTACGTCGTCACCCACCCGGAGCTCGACTGTCTGTGTGCCCGCCTCACCACCGACGTTCTCGATAGTTGCAGACACAGTGAACTCCTCGAACGGGTCGACTACCAGCGTCTCCGGATCGAGCCCGGACACGACGAACTCGGCTGGCCCGTCATCTGGAGGCTCGTCGTCTGGTTCATC
Organism: Halovenus sp.; assembly: GCA_003551265.1. Lineage (GTDB taxonomy): Archaea > Halobacteriota > Halobacteria > Halobacteriales > Haloarculaceae > Halovenus. The sequence continues at coordinate 86 of PUMG01000173.1, read as the reverse complement.
ATCCGGGTCGTCATCTGGAGGCTCGTCGTCTGGTTCATCATCCGGGTCGTCATCTGGAGGCTCGTCGTCTGGTTCATCATCCGGGT
>PUMG01000238.1 GCA_003551265.1 Halovenus sp. | reverse complement strand
TGACTTCCCAGAACAGAAGCACGGTTCTCGTCGGATTCGAGCTGGTAGCGGTGGTGGTGACGGCGGGAATCGTCGCACTCTCTGGCGGCGGACTCGACGAGCTTGCTGCCGCCTTCGGTGTCGGAATCGCCACTGCCGTCGTCATTCTCGGCTCGTACAAGGTTGCCACGATGAAAGGACTGCCCCACTCTCACGGCGTCGCCGTTGCCGGGCTTGCACTCGGTGTGGTGTATGCCGCTGCACTCCTCCACCGACTCCTCACCGAGTTCGGCGCGTGAGTCCACTTTTACTTTCACTCCGCCCATGGCTCGGCTTCATGTGACTGTGAGTCTTCTCTGGAGGTATGCTCGACGAACTCGCCGCGACCTGCGAACAGAAGGGCTGTGACCGTCCACTCCGCGAGGACAACTGTATACTCGTCTACCGAACTGACCACGGCGAGCGCCGTGCCTACGAGTGTGACTGCGGCGCAGTAATCGTCACTGTCCACCGATAGCTGCTCCCGTCTTTTACGGTACCACACTGCTGGACCGCCAGGCGTTTACTCCCTGACTGACTACAGCAGCCATGAACGGAGCGTGGGTCAGCCTCTTCTCCGGAGGGAAGGACTCTTCGTGGGCGCTGTATCGAGCACTCGAACGCGGGCTTTCTGTCGAGCGCCTCGTCACGGTCCACCCCCCGGGCGATTCGTACATGTATCACGTCCCGGCCACCGACCTGACTTCGCTGGCAGCCGAGAGCATCGACATTCCACTCGTCGACGTCCATCCCGAGGATTTCGAGGCCGACAGCGCAACCGACGCAGGGGCGCAGGGAGATGCGGAACTCGAACCGCTCGAAGCCGCACTCACAGAGCTCGCAGAAACGCTCGACGGCGGCATTGCAGGGTTGACCGTCGGCGCGGTCGAAAGCGAGTTTCAGAACTCGCGGGTGGGTGCAATGGCCGACCGACTCGGCGCTGATGTGTTCGCCCCGCTGTGGCAGCGCGACCCCCGCGAGACCGCGACAGCGATGCTCGACGCTGGATTCGAGATACGAATCGTCCGCGTCGCCGCCGCGGGCCTCGACGAGTCCTGGCTCGGACGGACTCTCGACGCCGACGCGTTCTCTGAACTCGAACGGCTCGGCGAGCGCTACGGTGTCCACTTGCTCGGAGAGGGCGGCGAGTTCGAGACGCTGGTCACTGACGGGCCACACATGAGCCGTCCGATACGGCTAACCTACGACACAGAATGGGACGGGACCCGGGGACAGCTTCGAATCGACAACGCGTGGCTCGACTAGATGATGGCGTCGATACGGTCGACTGGCATCACGGAGTAGTCGATGGAGAGGGTGTCCTCGGTGGCGCGAATCTTGCCGACGAACGTCGAGATGTCTTCGAGTGAGCCTTCGAGGATGAACAGCTCCATGCAGTAGTGGTTCCCCACGTGGTTGTGGACGTGTGAGGTGACGATCGGTTCGTACTCGTGGCGCAGGTGCATCATCTTGTGCTCGACATCCGTCGACTCGTAATCGAACAGCACTGTTACGACGCCCATCAAATCGCGGTCTTCGAGTTTCCTGTCGTCGAACTCGCTCAACAGATTCCGCGAGGCTTCTCTGACGACCTCGCTCCGGCCGGTGTACCCGTGCTCTTCGGCGAACTCATCGAGACGCTTCAACAACTCGTCCGGCATCGAAACGCTAACGACTGTCATGTATTAATCTAAGGCGACCATATTACTAAATCCTTATTAATCGATTGCGGTGATGAGAGGTGTGCAAGATCTTCTCGTACCACTAGAGCTAAGTACTGGTGTGACAAAGAGTAACACGTATGGCGTCCGCACCGCTCGGAGACGATATGTTCGACGAGTTCCTCGAACAGCGCGGTCACGACACTGGAACCGTCGAGTGGGACGAAAACTACAACAAAAAGCAGTGCCCGGACTGTGGTGGACTCCACGGGTCACGAGCGACACAGTGTTCGGTGTGTGGCTGGCGACCAGTATAGCGTCTGTGCGTCAGTAGCGGATCGGAGAATCGTTTTCAGTGGTTCGCGGACCCGGAGTGACAACGCCGACGGCGTCGGTGACCTCCTCGACGAGTTCAAGCATCTCTTCGGGGCAGTCTTCACGGGCGAGCGACTGGCCTTCGAGCAGCACTTCACAGCAGACTTGGTCTTCGGGAACGGGTTCGTCGACGCCGTATCTGTGAGAGGCGCGCATGATGAAGTGTGATTCGTGGCCGCGGCCGACGAACACCCACATCCGGAAGTCGAGCGGTGAGGGGTCGCGTGCGACGACGTAGGTGTCCTGGACAGTGTCGGAGTCTTCGGCGTCGAACTGCCAGACGTCGTAGCCGCCGTGGACTTCACTCGGCTGACCGTGTGGTTCCCGTGGAGCGGCCTGGTCGGGTGGCAGGTCGTGATATCGGCCGTAGGTGTCGAGGTCGACGTCGGTCATCGGCCGAGAGTTGCCAGTCGACGCGAATATAGCTTGCGTCATCACCGGTTTCCGTCGTGTGGTCCCGGTGGGTTTTTATCGAGGTGTTCTGAATCTCCATGTACGACCGTGAGAGCAACCAGACACGAGGTGAGGGGGTATGCGTGACCGGTTCGCAACCTGGCGTCCGAAAATCGACGACGCGATTGCGGAGCTGGTGCCACGCAGTATCGACGAGGCGTATCTGAGCGACTTCTTCGGTGGGCCGACCTACCAGTACCAGCCAGAAGCCATCCAGGCCGCCCTGGGCGACCCGCTGTGGAACCTGCTCGACCGCGGCGGCAAGCGCTGGCGTGCAATCCTGTTTCTCGTCTTCGTCGAGGCCCTCGGTGAGGACCCCGAGCGCTACCTCCCGTTCGCGTGTATCCCGGAGATTCTACACAACGGCACCATCATCGTCGACGACATCGAAGACGGCGGCAAGGTGCGTCGGGGTGAACCGGCGCTCCACCACGTCTTCGGGATGGATATTGCCCTCAACGCGGGCAACGCGATGTACTTCATCCCACTGAAGGTTATCGACCGAAACACCGACTTGCTCGACGATTCGCACAGACTGCAGGTGTACGAGATGCTCACGTACGAACTCAACCGGACGCATCTCGGCCAGGGGATGGACATCTACTGGCACAACCAGAAATCGGTCACTGTCGACGAACAGCGCTACTACGAGATGTGCGCCTGCAAAACGGGCTGTCTCGCTCGTATCGTCGCCAGGCTGGCTGCCATCGTCACCGACCAGCCAGCGGCGGTCGAAACCCAGCTCGCCACGTACGCCGAGGAGATGTCCATCGCCTTCCAGGTCGGCGACGACATGCTCGACATCCAGCACACCCTCGACCAGGCGGGCGACTTCGGCAAGGAGTTCGGCAACGACATCCGCGAGGGCAAGAAGACACTGATGGTGATTTACACCGCACAACACGCCCCGGCAGAAGACGTTGCCCGCCTCGAAGAGATTCTCTGGGCGGACGAGAACACCGACGAGGAGATTATGGAGGCCATCGATATCATGCAATCAGTCGACGCGCTCGAATACGCCTACGAGCGTGCCGAAACCCTCTCCGCCAGCGCACGAAGCCGACTCGATGACCTCGACCTCGACGCCGACGCCGAAGCTGACCTCCGCAAATTCACCCGGTTCGTCATCGAGCGCGATTCGTGACAGTCGGGGAACCGAACACACAGTTGTAGCAGAAACGAGCACGTAGTCCTAACAGCACCGAACGCATTCACTCGCGTTTGACGGCTGGATTCGTCACGGCACCGTTCGCTGCGGAGTCGAACGCCAGCCCGTATTTCGCGAGTACCCCCGACGTGTAGGTTGGCGCTGGCTGTTCCCACGCGTCGAGTCGCTCTGCCAGCTCCTCATCAGAGAGGTCGACCGAGAGTTCGCGGTTTGGAATGTCGACGGTGACGGTGTCGCCGTCTTCGAGTGCCGCTATCGGCCCGCCGTCGAACGCCTCTGGTGCGACGTGGCCAATCATCGGGCCGCGGGTCGCCCCCGAGAATCGACCGTCGGTGAGAAGCGCTACGTCCTCTTCGTGACCCTGTCCGACGACCGCTGCCGTAACCGAGAGCATCTCGCGCATCCCCGGCCCGCCCCGTGGTCCCTCGTTTCGGATGACGACGACGTCGCCCGATTCGATGTTCCCCTCCTGGACCCACTCCATCGCCCTCTCCTCGCGCTCGAATATCCGTGCCGGGCCTTCGTGGTGTAACTGGTCGTCACCGGTGACCTTGAGGACGGCCCCGTCGGGTGCGAGGTTCCCGGTGAGAATCACGAGTGCGCCCTGCTCGTGAATCGGGTCTGAGAGCGGGCGGACGACCTCGGAGTCGACCGCCTCGTCTTCCGGAAGCGAGAGTGAGTCGAGTTCTTCGGCGATAGTCCGACCAGTTACGGTCATGGCGTCGCCGTGAATCAGTCCTGCGTCGAGCAACCGCCGGAGGACGACCGGGATGCCGCCCACCTCGTGCAGGTCGGACATCACGTGCGTCCCCCCGGGTCGGACATCGACGATGTGAGGAGTTCGACGCGAGATGTCGTCGAAGCGCTCGATGTCGAGGTCGACACCCGCTTCGGCGGCAAGGGCAAGCAGGTGGAGGACGGAGTTGGTCGACCCGCCGATGGCCACGTCGAGCGTGATCGCGTTCTCGAAGGACTCCTTGCTCAGGATGTCGGAGGGTCGAAGCCCGTTCTCGATGCACGCCATGATGGTCTCGCCCGCGCTGTCTGCAATCGCTGCTCGCTCGTCTGTGACGGCGGGGGCGGTGGCCGTTCCGAGCGGTGCGAGTCCGAGCGCCTCGCTCATCGACGCCATCGTGTTCGCGGTGTACATCCCGGCACACGACCCCGGTCCGGGGCAGGCGCTGTGTTCGAGTTCGTCAAGTTCCTCGCGCGTCAGGTCGCCCTCCGCGTACGCCCCGACACCCTCGAAGACGTCCTGAATGGTGACGTCCTCGCCGTGGAACTGACCGGGGAGGATGGTGCCGCCGTAGACGAACACCGTCGGGAGGTCGGTTCGTATGGCTGCCATCATCATCCCCGGCAGGTTCTTGTCACAGCCGGCGAGGGTGACGAGTCCATCCAGTCGCTCGCCGAAGGCGACGAGTTCGACTGAGTCTGCGATGACCTCCCGGGAGACGAGCGAGGCTTTCATCCCCTCGGTACCCATCGAAATCCCGTCGGAGATGGTGATGGTACCGAACTCTATCGGCATCCCGCCAGCCTCGTCGACACCGTGCCAGGCCGCCTCCGCGAGTTCGTCGAGGTGGACGTTACACGGCGTCACGTCGGCCGCCGGGTTGGCGATGCCGACCATCGGCGACGCGAGGTCCTCGTCGTCGTACCCCATCGCGTAGAACATCGACCGGTTCGGTGCCCGGTCCGCTCCTTCGGTGATATCGTTGCTCGGTAACTCCGCTGATTTCTGTGGTTGCTGACTCATAACTGTGTCTGTGTCGTTACTGGAACATCCTCGTGTATCACTCTTGTTACACCTGTTCGACAACTGTTGCGATGACTGCGTCTGTCACCTCAGTCGTCGTTGCACTTCCGCCGAGGTCTGGCGTGTGTGGCCCCGACGCCAGTACCTCCTCGACCGCTCGGCGAACGGTTCGCGCATCGTTCTCGTATCCGAGGTACTCGAGCAACATCGCTGCCGAGAGAATCGCAGCGGCAGGGTTGGCGACGTTCTCGCCCGCGATGTCGGGTGCAGTTCCGTGGACGGGTTCGAACAGCGCTCGCTCAGGTCCAATGTTCGCCGACGGAAGGAGTCCAAGCCCGCCGACGAGTCCAGCAGCGAGGTCAGAGAGGACGTCACCAGCGAGGTTCGGACAGACAACCACCCCGAACTGCGTGGGGTCGAGACACACTCGCGTCGCGAACGCGTCCATCAGCACCTCGGTCGTCTCGACGCCCTGTGTCTCGGCCACCTCGACGACGGTGTCCCGAAAGAGGCCGTCTGTCTCGGACATCACGTTCGCCTTGTGGACAACAGTGAATCCCTCGGGGCTTGCATCGGCCGCTCGCCCGCCGTTCGTGTCGCTCTGACTGCCGGTGTCGACCGCTGACCCTCCCGAATCGTCGACGAACTCACAGGCGAACTCCGCGAGTCGGGCCGACGCCGAGCGCGTGACGACTCGTGTCAGCGTCGAAACGTCCCCGGTGAGACGGCTTTCGTGACCGGCGTAGACGCCCTCGGTGTTCTCCCGGAGGAAGACGAGGTCAGTCTTCGGCCGGAGGGCGTCGACACCCGGGTAGGCTCGTGCAGGCCGGACGTTCACGAACGAATCGACCGCCGCTCTGAGTGGGAGAATGACGTCCGCCGCACTCTCACCAGCAGCTCCGAACAGGGTCGCATCCGCCGACGCCACGAGGTCGTACGTCTCCTGTGGCAGCGCCTCACCTCGCTCTTCTCTGACGTGGTCGCCTGCAACTCCCTCGACGAACTCGAATCGGGAGGTCGAATCGAGCGCCTCCAGAACTGTGACTGCCGCAGGCACGACCTCGCTCCCGATACCGTCGCCGGGGACGAGTGCAATCTCTTCACTCATCGCTCTCTCGCGTCGAGATTCACGTACGGCAGTGACTCGGCAGTCTCCCGAACCGTCTCCTGATTCGCGCGCATGAGCGTTGTCGTATCCCAGAGCCCCTCGACGAGCGCCTCGCGCTGTGCGTCGTCGACGTTCGCCTCGAAGGCGGTGTCTCCGACACTCACGGTTTCGGTTACGATGTCGACGCGGACCTCGTCATCGGGGTGTTCTTCGACCCACTCCTGAAGTGCGGTGACGTCCTCGTGAGAGAGCGTCACAGTGGGAACGCCCAGTCCGAGACAGTTTCCAGCGAAGATTTCGGCGAAGCTCTCGCCGACGATGGCGTCGATTCCCCACCGCTTGAGCGCCTGTGGGGCGTGTTCGCGCGAGGAGCCACAGCCGAAGTTCGCGTTCACGACGAGCACCGACGCACCCGCGAAGCGCTCGTCGTTGAACGGATGTTCGAGCGGCGTCTCGCCGTCGAAGCGCTGGTCGAAGAAGGCGAACTGGCCGAGACCCTCGAACGACACGGCCTTCAGAAAGCGCGCCGGGATTATCTGGTCGGTGTCTATCTCGTTCCCTCGGACCGGCACAGCGGTTCCGTTCACCTGCTCGACCGTCGGCACGTCGGGTCCGCCCTCATCTGTCATCACTGGCTCACCTCCGCGAGTTCTCTGACGTCGGTGACGTGGCCGGTGACTGCTGCGGCAGCGACCATTGGCGGACTCATCAGCACAGTCCGACCGTCGTGGCTGCCCTGTCGGCCGACGAAGTTACGGTTCGACGAGGAGGCACACGCCTCGTCCCCAACGAGCTGGTCTTCGTTCATCCCCAGGCACATCGAACAGCCAGCGCCGCGCCACTCGAAGCCCGCTTCCTCAAAGACGTCGGCGAGTCCTGCGCGCTCGGCGGCCGCTTTGACTCGCTGGCTTCCCGGTACGGCCAGTCCCCGGACATCGGGATGCACGGTCCGACCTTCGAGCACCGCTGCGGCCGCACGAAGGTCGACCAGTCGGGCGTTCGTACACGACCCGAGGAAGGCGACGTCAATCTCGTAGCCTGCCATGGTCTCACCGGGTGTGACCCTCATATGCTGCTGTGCCTGTTCGGCCACCACACGACGGCCCTCGGGAAGCGATTCTGGGTCCGGAACCGGCTCGGTGATGCCGACTCCCTGTCCGGGGGTGGTTCCCCAGGTCACCATCGGTTCGAGCGCCGAGCCGTCGATCTCGACGACGTCGTCGTAGCTGGCGTCTGGGTCCGACCGGACCGACTCCCAGTACGGCTTCAGCCGCTCGAATCGTTCGGGGTCGTCTCGGAAGGCGTCGGTCTCGCGGAGCCACTCGAACGTGGTCTCGTCGGGGTTGACGTAGCCCGCACGCGCCCCACCCTCGATGGACATGTTGCAGATGCTCATTCGTCCTTCCATGCCGAGCGACTCGATTGCCTCACCGGCGTACTCGTAGACGTAGCCGACACCGCCGTCGGTGCCGAGCTCTCTGATAATCGCGAGGATGACGTCCTTGGCGGTTACGCCGGGACCGAGTTCACCCGTCACCGATATCTGTCGTACCTGCTGTCGGCTCATCGCCACACAGCCAGTCGCCAGCACGTCTCGAATCTGTGATGTGCCGATGCCGAACGCCAGCGCACCGAACGCACCGTGTGTCGACGTGTGAGAGTCACCACAGACGACCGTCATCCCGGGCTGGGTGAGTCCCTGCTCCGGTCCGATGACGTGGACGATTCCCTGGTCGCCGGAGTCGGGACTCGAGAACTCGATGCCCGCACGCTCGACGTTCGCTTCGAGTGCGGCCATCATCGTCTCTGCTTGCTCGTCCTCGAACGGCCGCGACTGGTTCGCCGTCGGCACGATGTGGTCCACCGTCGCGTGCGTCCGCTCTGGATGGGCTACTTCGAAGCCACGCTCGTCCAGCATGCCGAACGCCTGTGGGCTGGTCACCTCGTGAATCAGGTGCAAGCCGACGAACAACTGGTCCTGCCCCGTCGGCAACTCCCGCACCGTGTGGCGCTCTCGTACCTTATCGTAGAGTGTACGCTCGCTCATTCGGATGTGTCGCGGCTTTCGCTCCCCCGCTTGAACGTCCTGTTCGCGCCCTCTACCGGTGAGCTGTGATCCATATCCTTCATCTTCTGCCGGAACCGGGTTCGCTCTTCCTCATCGCTGTGTTCCTCGTCACTGTGGTCTTCCTCGCCTGCATGTGACTGTTCACCCCCGTCGCTCCCGTGCGATTCTCCACCCCTGTCGTTCGCGTGCGACACCTCGTTCTCGTCGCTCGCGTGTGACTGTTCATTCTCGCGTCGTGTTCCACCGTCGGTTGTCGGCTGTCGGCCTTCGCAGTTGCGCTCGAAGGTCCTGTTTGGCCCGTCTACTGGCGGGCGATGGTCCATCTCTTTCATCTTCTGACAGAATCGCTTCTGTTTGCCTTCTCTCTGGTCATCCCGGGCCTCGTCAGAGCCGGGTTGGTAGCGAGCGGGACTCTCGGTGGCGTGGACGTCGGTGGGGTTGTCGGTCGTCCGGTCAGTACGTCGGGTGCTGTCAGTGTTGTGAGTGTTGGTGGTCATTGTATCGGTGGTGGTGGGCTGCGTGTTGTGAGTCGAGGTGGTACTGGTGACGCTCGGCCTCTCTTCTCTCATCCGTCGCTCTCCTCGTCGGGTTCGCCCCACGAGAACAGTTCACGGAGTCGCTCTCCGACGTGTTCTATCTCGTGGTTCTGTTCGGCCTGACGGTACTGGTGGTAGGCAGGGCGGCCTGCCTGATTTTCGGTGATCCACTCGCGAGCGAACTCGCCGTTCTGGACGGTCTCGAGTATCTCGTCCATACCCTCGCGGTTGATGACCGCCTCGCCACGGGTCAACCCGCCGTACTCGGCGGTGTCGGAGACAGAGTTCCACATCCCCATGTGCCCGTCCTCGTACATCAGGTCGACGATGAGTTTGAGTTCGTTGAGGCACTCGAAGTACGCCATCTCGGGGGAATAACCCGCCTCGACGAGCGTCTCGTAGCCAGCTTTCACGAGCTCGGTCACGCCGCCACACAGCACCGCCTGCTCCCCGAAGAGGTCGGTTTCGGTCTCCTCGCGGAACGTCGTCTCGACGACGCCTGCACGGGTACAGCCGAGCGCGTCTGCGTACGCGAGTCCCCTCTCTCGTGCCTCACCTGTCGCGTCCTGGTACACCGCGAGCAGTCCGGGAGTCCCCTGATTGTGCTCGTAGTTTCGCCGGACGAGGTGACCAGGCGATTTCGGCGCGACCATCGTCACGTCGACGCCCTCTGGCGGCCGAATCTGATTGTAGTGGATGTTGAAGCCGTGGGCGAACTGGAGCGTGTCGCCCTCGGACAGGCCGGGTTCAATCGCCTCTTCGTACACCGCTGGCTGAACTGTGTCTGGAAGGAGGACGCTCACGACGTCAGCCTGTGCTGATGCGTCTGCGGGAGTCGTCACCGAGAGACCGTCGCTCTCGGCGAGCGCCCACGAGGAACTGCTCTCGCGGAGCCCGACAACCACGTCGACGCCGCTGTCGTCGAGGTTCTGTGCGTGTGCGTGGCCCTGTGAGCCATACCCCAGAACGGCGACTGTCTTGCCGTCAAGATACGCTGGGTCTGCGTCCTCGCCGTAGTATACGGTCGAGTTGAACTGCTGCTCGTCGTCTCCGTCGTTCGATGTTCGGGTTTGTGTCATTGCTGTGGCGTGTAGTTCGTAGGGGTGGTCGGTTCACCGGCCGTGGCGGGCTTTTCTCCAGGTGCAGTCGGGGTGTCACCGCGTGCGAGCGCTGTCTGTCCGGTCCGGGCGAGTTCGAGGATGCCGAACTGCTCGAACGCGGCGATAGCGTCGTCTATCGTCGATTCGTCGCCGGTCAACTGGACGGCTATCGCTCGTGGTCCAGCATCGAGCGTCTTACCATCGTACATCTGCGTGACGGCGTGAACCTTCTCCGGTTCGTCACCGCGCACCTTCACCAGCACGAGTTCCGTGGTGATGGCGTTGCCTGCGACCTCGCCGACTGAGATTACTGGCGGGAGCTTCGCCATCTGCGTCCGTATCTGGTCGATGCCGGGGTCGGTCTCCTCGACCACCATCGTGATGCGGGAGTGGCCCTCGACTGTCGTCGGGCCAACCGTGAGACTCTCGATGTTGAACTGACGGCGTGAGACGAGTCCGGAAACCCGTGCGAGCACGCCCGGTTCGTTGTCGACGAGGGCCGAGATGACCGCACGGCGCGGGTCGTGTTCGGCTTCGACCACCGGGTCGATTCGGATGCCTTCCGTGTTGCGCCGCCCCTCTGGATGTGGTCGTTCCGACGGCGGGGGACCGGGCATTCTGTTCTCGGTCATAGCTGGTCCTCCGCCAGGGCGAAGCGTCCGTTCGCGCCGCCGCTTGGCACCATCGGCAGAACGTTCTCCTCGGGGTCGATGTGGAAGTCGATGATGGTGGGTCCGTCGTGCGCGAGCGCCTCCTCGATGGCTGGTGCGACCCCGTCGTAGTCGTCCACGCGGATGCCGTGTGCGCCAAATGCCGTCGCGAGTTTGTCGAACGCGGGCATCCAGTGGTAATCGGAGGCCATGTGACAGCCGTCGAAGAAGGCGTCCTGCCACTGGCGAACCATCCCGATGTACTCGTTGTTGAGCACCGCAACCGTGATGTCGAGGTTCTCGCGGACGGCCACTGACAGCTCCTGTATCGTCATGAGAAAGGAACCGTCGCCGTCGAAACAGATGACGTCGCGGTCGGTCTCGCCCATCGCATCCGCCGCCAGACGTGCGCCGATGGCACCGGGGAGACCGTACCCCATCGTCCCCAGTCCGTGGGAGGACACCCACGTCCGGGGCTGTGTGTACGTCCAGAACTGTGCGGCCCACATCTGGTGTTGACCCACACCGGTGGTGACGATGGTGTCGTCGTCGGTCGCCTCGTCGAACGCTTCGACCACGAACTGTGGCTTCAGCGGTTCGTCCTCCGGCGTCGAGTACGTCAGCGGATAGGTCTCTTTCCACTCGGCACACTGCTCGCGCCACTCCTGTGCATTCGGCGGTGTGCTGACTGCTGCGGTCAGCTGTTCGAGCGCCGTTCCGGCGTCACCAATCAGCGGATAGTCCGCGTGGACGTTCTTGCTGATTTCGGCAGGGTCGATGTCGATGTGAATGACCTCCGCTTCCGGTGCGAACGTGTCGATGCCGCCAGTTAACCGGTCGTCGAAGCGGGTTCCCACGGCTATCAGACAGTCCGTGTGGGTGATGGCCATGTTGGCGTAGCCGGTGCCGTGCATTCCCGCCCACGACAGTGAGAGGTCGTCGTCTTCGGGGAACGAACAGATGCCCGGCAGCGTCGTCGTCACCGGAATCTCGAACG
>PUMG01000067.1 GCA_003551265.1 Halovenus sp. | reverse complement strand
CTGCCCGTGCGATGTACGCCATAATCGCAGCGAGAAACGCCCCGATGACGACGAGCGTCGGCCCGAGCGGTGTCCACTGGCTCCAGTACTCGACGGACTGGCCGGGGCCGCCGAGGATGACGCTCGTCCAGAACGGGAGTGTCCAGAGGACTGCCCCAAACAGGACGACGAGAGTGACGACACCTGCACACACGAGACGGATGAGTTCGTCGGTAACCGGGTGAGTCCCATTGGCCTGCTTTTGAGCGTCCGGGAGAACGCGTGCTCGAACCGAGTGAGGAAGCAACTCGAGTGGGCTGTCGGGACTGAAGAACACCGCGAGCGCGGTCAGTCCGAGGACGGTCGGGAGCGACCACATGTTGACGAACCCGACGAGACCGACAAGTGGCGGGAGCACGCCAAACAGCAGGAGTCGCCGGTGAGACGAGGGTGTCCGCCAGAACGCGAGCAGGATGGCTGCGGCGAGCAGGACCAACGGCTGGCTCAGCATGTGGGCGTGGAGGTCGCCGTTGAGCCACGCGAACAGGGGGAACTCGGTTGCGGCGGCGAAGCTGTCGGGGTTCTCGGGATGGGTCGGAATCACGCGACTCGCATCGAAGTAGTAGAACTGTCCCGGACGCCAGTCGGCAACCTCGCTTTCGAGTCCGAACGCCGTCACGAGCGATTCGGCGGGTCCATCGGGCAACAGCCACGCACCCAGTCTGAGTGTGGTTTCGAGGTTGGCGGCGATACCGACGAAGAACGCGCCGAGCAATCCGGCGACTCGTCGGGAGACGTCGTAGGGTCGGGCAATCGAGGTAGCGAGTCCATAGGCTGCGGTCAGCAGCGTCGCGTAGAAGCCTGCGAGTGCGAGATTGTAGGCGTAGGCGGTGCTCGTGGCGGTGAGCGTCGCCAGCAGCGCCGTGAGCATCTGCCCGCCGTAGTAATACCGGACTGACTCGCCTGCGAACCACATCGACTCCGGGGGAAGTATCTCCGACCGGTCGAGCGTGTTGAGCAGGCCGAAGTCGAGGAACTTCTCACCGATAGAGACGGGTAACGGTGCAGCCGCCGGGTCGATGCCCCGGATGACGACGACGAGTGCGAACCCGACGGCGAAGACGAGAGCGTGTTCACTCACTCGTGTCACATCGATATCGTCGGCTCCCACGTCGGTTCGAACCAGTACCAGCCCTGAGAGGATGAGCAACACGGCAACGCCAGCGAGGAGTGCCGGCCAGCCGAAGGCGACGTGACCGACGAGATGGCCGACAACGCCGATAACAGCGAGCGCGAGCGGAATCGAGAAGGCGCTGGCGTCGGTCCCGGGGAGTAGCCACATTGCACACGGGAGGGCTGCCAGTCCGAGTCCGAAGAAGGCGAGAAGCCAGAGAACGACCAGCCCGAACTCCATCAGTTTCCTTTCGCCTGGAGAACCTGTATCTCGTCAGCGTCGGCAGTGTCGACGTCGAGGTGCATCGGGATGTACTCACGACGTTCGTAGGCTTCGCGCTCGTCTTCGGTGCCGACCGTACACCATAGCTGGGGTCGGTCGGGTCCGTGCCAGTCACCCTGTCGGTTGATGCCGAAACAGACCAGCTCCTCGCCGCCGTACTCGATGACTGCACCCTTCCGGATGCCGGGGTCGCCCCGGATGATGAGCTTCTGCATGTCCGTGGATTCGACTGAGCCTGTCTTAACGACTTCGGAGACCTACTGGCGGATTCTCGCCCGTCAGTATGAGAAATCGACGTAGTCGGCGTCCATCGCCGCGACCTGTGCAGCCTCCTCGATGTCGAACGACTGGACGACCTGTCCGTCTCTGACGAGGGGTTCGAACAGCGCCTCGCCGTCGGAGGGGGGCTGAACGTCCGCGGGCAGGATGCTGTGTCTGCCGTCTGCGGTGCGATAGACCTCCTTCTTGCCGTCGAGTTTCCCCCGCTTGGCCGCTGGCTCGCCGTTGACTTCGACAATGTCGAGTGCGAAATCCAGCGGGTCGGCGTTGCTGATGTATCCGCCGACGCCGAAACCCTCGACGAGGTCCCGTAACTCCACCATCGTCTCGGGGTCGATGCCGCCGCTGGCGAAGATACCGACATCCTCGTACCCGCGGCGGTCGAGTTTCCAGCGCAACTCGCGCAGGATGTGCTCGAAGTCACCCCGACGTGAACCCGTCGTGTCGATGCGAACGCTGTCGAGACTGTCGATGGCTTCGGCCGCACGAATCGACTCCTCGACCTCGTCGTCGTAGGTGTCACAGAGTGCGATTCGCGGCACGTCCGGTCCCACCGCCTCGTCAAATGCCTGCCACGCGGTCTCTTGCTCGCCACGACCGAAACAGATGACGAGTGCGTGAGGCATCGTTCCCCCTGCTTCTCTCCCGAGCACTTCGCCAGCGGCGACGTTCGAGATGCCGTCGAGACCGGCGACGAGTGCAACCCGTTCGAGCATGGCCGCGAGCGACGGATGGACGTGTCTGCTGCCGAAACTGATGACCTGCGAGTCGGGGGCCGCACGCCGCGCCTCCAGCGCAGCCGTTGCCATCCCCGTCGCGTGAGACAGAAAGCCAAGCAGGGCGGTTTCGAGGCGACAGAACTCCAGATACGGACCCTCGATTCGCATGACTGGCCCGCCGTCGAACAGTCGGCCCTCCGGAATCGCGTCAACATCGACCGCCCGGCCGCTGAACAGCTGTGCCGCGTCGCTCAGCCCTGCGAACAGATGCCACTCTCCCGAAGAGAACTGCGAGGCGGTCACCTCGGCGACGACATCCGGGTTCTTGCCGGCGTGTTCGAGCGCCTCCACCGTCCGGTCGAAGTACGCGTCCGTCGCATCCCCCGCCGCGATAGCCTCCGGCGGGACGATATCAAACTCTCTCATACCAGAGCGTCCGGGCGAGGGGGACGAAAAGATTGCGTCCGACGGACATGGCCCGGAAAAAACATCAAGAATTGATAGATTCACTACCTGTTTTATGCACTGAACGTGTAGACAGTCGTATGGAGAGCGAGGAGCAGGTGGACGACGAGAGCGAGCCTCAACATCCACGGTCGCTGGACGATGAGGCTCGAATTTATCCACTGATTACCGACGACGGTCATCAGGAGGGACTCGAAGAGTGGTTCCGGGACCACGACGAGTATCAGCGTGTCGAGACAAGCGATTTGTCCGCTCCGGCCGAGTTCGACCTGTGTCTTTGCGACCACGCTTCACTCGAACAGCACCGCCGAGAACTCGAAGCACTGAAAGCCGATACTGAACCTCTGATGCTCCCCGTGCTGTTGCTTGCTGCTGTACCGGGTGACGGCGACGACGGAAGTGAAGAGTTCCTGAACGAGAGTTGGCGCACCGGAGTTGTGGACGAAATTATCACACAGCCGATACGGTCGCACGAACTCACCATCCGCGTCAGGTCGTTGCTTCGACTTCGTAAGCAGTCACAACAGCTCTCCTCACAGACCGAGAGAGTTCACTCACAGGTGACGGAGTTCCGTCTCTTCTGCCAGGCAATCGAGAACTCCGGCCACGCAGTCTACATCACCGATACTGAAGGGACAATCACGTACGTCAATCCAGCGTTTACCGAGATAACGGGCTACGAACCCGAACAGGCGCTCGGCCGGAAGCCGGATATTCTGAGTTCCGGTACGATGTCTGCGACCTACTACCAGCAGCTGTGGGAGACGCTTGAATCTGGAGAGGTCTGGGAGGAGGAGATACTAAACAGGACACACGCTGGAGAGCAGTACTACGCCCACCAGACGATTTCGCCAGTGTCCGTTGACGGGACAGTACAGAACTTTGTCGCAGTACAGACAGACATCACCGACCGAAAAGAGCTCGAACGAGAGTTGAAGCGGTACAGAGCGGTCGTGTTACGTCTCGACGACCCGATTATGTTCCAGAACCTCGACGGGGAGTTCGAACTCGTCAACGACGCCGTTGTCGACTTTGCCGGTCTCCCGCGAACTGAGCTTCTTGGGCGTGATGAGTTTTCGTTCATGGACGAGACCGCGGCACAGGAGGTTGCGGACAGAAAAGACGAGGTTCTCGAAACTGGTGAGTCAGTCGCATACAGCATCGAACCGAGATTCGAGTTCTCTGAGAAGCAAGCGACATTCAGTACGAAGCGCTATCCATACTACGACGGGGACGGAACTCTCGTGGGTACGAGTGCCATCTGCCGGAACGTGACCGCACTCAAAGCGCGTGAGAAAGAGCTCCAGCGGTACAAACACGCGATTACTGAGGCGACAGATCTCATTGCTGCTGTCGACCGGACTGACCGGTTTCTGTTCGCCAACCCGACATACTGCCAGTACCATGGGCTCAACCAAGACGACGTCCGAGGAGTTCCAGTCACAGAAGCGCTTTCTGAAAGAGAGTACGACGACATTCGGCAGTACGTCGAACAGGTATTCGGTGGCGAGAGTGTTCAGTTCCGAACGGTTCGGTCACATCCGACACGTGGACAGCGAACCCTCGACGTCCACTACTACCCGCTCCGTGACAACGAGCGTGTCACGGGCATGGTTGCTGTCTGCCGCGACGTTACAGACAGTGAAGAGCGCGACCGTCAGCTTCACGTGGTCGACCGGGTGCTCCGTCACGACCTCCGGAACGCGCTTACTACGATCACACTCGGAACTGAGCAACTCGAACGCCTGGACGAGCAGAGCACAGAGATTACAGAGCGAGTCCTCCGGACAGTCGACGACTTGCTGGAAACCACCGAGAAGTCTCGCGAGATCACGGCCGTACTGAACGCAGACCCGGTACGTGAGTCGTTCGAGGTCGGGAGAGTGACCCGGCAGGTTGCAGACGCTGTGAACGAGCGCTATCCGAACGCACGTGTGACTGTGGATGGTCCAGAGCACGTCGTCGTTTCTGCGAGCACGCGTCTCGGGGACGGAATCGTCGAACTCGTGACCAACGCTATCGAACACAACGACACCGATTGTCCAGTTGTGTCGATAACTGTCGACGTCAGCGAGACACACTGTACGATAGACATCGCCGACAACGGCCCCGGCATTCCCGAGATGGACCGAACCGTGCTGACGAGCGGACGTGTCTCCGACGAACTGTCCCACGAGAGCGGTCTCGGTCTGTGGCTCGTCTACTGGATTGTGAGGCGTTCGGGCGGTTCGATACAGGTTCGTGAGCGTGACCCACGGGGGACGTCGGTCTGCCTGCAGATTCCGCTTACAGAGGAGTGAGAAGACAGTCACACAGACCGTTCACGTCCCATGTATCCCTTCGAGTGACTCGACAGTAGGTCCGCCGACTATCGCCACGGTTGTCCCGTCAACCCGCACGTCGAATCCGCCCTCGAACGGAGCTTCGGGGATGAGGTAGCTCTCCTGGGCGCGCTCGAGCGCACCGCGTTCTTCGAGCAGTGTGACGAACGCATCGGCGAATTCCGCCGCGTCGTCGGTGCTCTCCCACTCGATCTCCCAGACGTGTCCCGTCTCGCCGTCGTCGTTCACGTAGGGGACGAGTTCGTCACCAGTCCAGCCGTCCGAGGTCGGATGGCTGTAGCCGAATAAATCCTCGACCGTGATGACTCCGTTGTGCTGGAGCATCACGTGAATCGCGGCCTGTCCGACTGTCTCCCCAATGGGGTCGTGGTCGATCCGACGCCACTCCTTGCTGGAGCGGTCCTCGACGGTCACGTTGACTGGTCGCACGTCGGGGTAGCGCTCGGGGTGAATTATCTGCGTCGTGCTCTCGGGGTGGGCGTCGTGGAGTTCGTTCACCTGGTCCCAGCCACCGCGCTCTTTCATCGCATCGACGAATCCCGGACCCTGTTCGTAGGGCTGGATGAACACGTGGATGACACCGGGGTCGACGTCGCGGTCGGTGTCGATGGGAGGCGCTGGCGGTTCGAGGCACGACCACTCGCGTTCACAGCGCTCGAAGTACAACTCCGGTATCAACTCCGCCTCTCCTTCGATAAGTCCGTTACGTGCGAGGGATGGGTCCTGGCGTGCAGGTGCAGAATCGAGTCCGAACTGCTGGTCTTGCAGGACGTGGACCAGTTCGTGAACCAGCGTCCGTTTGTTTACCTTCGTTCTGTCCTCGTCGGTGACGATGACGACCTCCTCGTTTGCGGGGGAGTAAAAGCCCTGGACAGCGTCGCCGAACGTTCGGTCGAGCACGTCAGTGACGTCGCGGTCCTGTCCGACGACGAACTTCGCTTCCCAGACCTGATTCTGCCATCTGGTCTGGTTCTCACTGACGTTGGTCGTGGCGTCGCTCTCGCGGTACTCTTCGCGTGTCATCACCTGAATATCGACGGTCTCTTCGAATTCGAGGTCACGTATCACCTCGATACGCGCCATCGACCGGGTCGCGAGCGCCTCCAGTTCGCTCTGGGTGAGTCCATCCTCGACGCTAATCGCGAGGTCGTCGTCGTGGGCCACCCCGTCAACGATACCGAGGGTGTTGTCTTCCGGTTCGTGACTATCGCTCGTAACCGGTGCGCCCACACATCCGGCGAGAAAGACAACAATCACGAGGACGAAGACCGCTCGACGCATACCAGCGGATACGGAGTGAGTCAGCAAAAGTCGATAGGTTGTCTGGCAGGTCCGACAGTCGACAGGTCACAACCTTTCTGTACAGCCGAATCGTAGCAGATACTACCCATGGAGTACGACCCCGAGCGAACCGCAGTCGTCATCGTGGACATGCAACACGGCTTCTGTCATCCCGACGGGAGCCTCTACGCCCCGGCGAGCGAGGAGGTAATCGAGCCGTGTCGAGTGCTCCTCGACCGTGCCCGTGATGCCGGCGCTCACGTCGTCTTCACCCGCGACGTTCACCCGCCCGAGCAGTTCGACGACTCACATTATTACGACGAGTTCGACCGATGGGGCGAACACGTGGTGGAGGGGACCTGGGAGACAGAAATCGTCGACGAGTTGGCGCCACAGGAGGACGAACACGTCACGGTCAAACACACCTACGACGCCTTCTACGGGACGGAACTGGAGGGCTGGCTCGACGCCCACGGCATCACGGACCTCGTCTTTGCCGGAACGCTCGCGAACGTCTGCGTCCTGCACACCGCGAGTTCGGCGGGACTGCGCGACTACCGGCCGGTCATCGTCGAAGACTGTGTCGGCTATCTCGAAGAGGACCACCTGACGTACGCACTCGAACACGCCGACTGGCTCTTCGGCGAGGTGACGACGCTCGATACGGTCCAGTTTGCGGAGTAAACATCTGAAATTTTACAGAACTCTCCTTCGGGGAGCCTTTATACTGTTGTCAGTGTATCGTCCAGTTGTACATGAGTGACGACGAAACACCTGAGAACGTCCTCGAATCGCTCGCGCGGCTTCCGACGCTGGTTCACCCGAGCGCCTCTCCGGACGGCCAGGAGGTAGCGTTTTATTACGACATCACCGGACGGAACGAGTTGCACGTGGTCAATCTCGACTCCGGGCGGATGGACCAGTGGAGCAACGGGGAAGTCCCCCGGAACGCCCGGTGGTGGGTCGACTGGGCGAACAACGGCGAAGACGTGTTCTTTCACCTCGACGACGACGGGAACGAGCAAAACGACATCCACGCCATCTCTCGTGACGGCGAGGCTGGTCCGGTTATCGAGATGGACGGCCAGGTGATGCTGGCCGACGTGGGTAAAGATGGCGAAACGCTGCTTGTCGGGTCGAGTCGTGACGGCCAGATGAACCTCTATCGCCATCATCTGGGCGGCGAGACGGAGAAGATTACGGACTACGAGCGGGCGGCCTGGGGTGGTGTACTCTCGCCCGACTGCGACCGGGTGGCCTACAGCACGAACGAGACCGAGGAGTACGAGAACATGGATGTCTACGTGGCCAATGCTGACGGGTCGAATCCACGAACGCTCGACATCGGGGAGACGGGCGCAGAGGCTGGCGCTGCAGACTGGGGGCCCAACGGCGAACGATTGCTGGTCAGCGACAACTCCACGGATCTCGGACGTCTCGGCGTCTACGACCTCGATACAGATACTGTCGAGTGGCTCGGTGACGGCGAGTTCGACGAGACGCCGACTGCGTTCCTGCCGGACGGAACCCACGTCGTCGGGATACGCTCGCGCGATGCGGCGGACGTTCCGGTCGTCTACGACCTCGACACCGGCGAAGGCAGAGAGTTCGACCTGCCAGAGGGAGTTGCATCGTTCGGGACTGCGAACCCCGTTATCGACGAGAACCGTGTCGTTCTGACGCACACAACGCCGACACAGCGGCCGGAGTTGCTGGTGTACGACGTCTCGACGCACGAGTACGAGACGCTCGTCGAGGCGGAGTACGGCCCGTTCGACCCCTCGGATTTCGCGGATGCGGAGTACTTCACGGTCGAATCTGATGGAGTTCCTGAGACGCGGCAGGCGGCAGTCGAACACGAACCCTACGACGAACTCGAAATCGAGGCGCTGTTTTACGACTCGGGCGTTCGACCATCACCACTCATCGTCAACCCCCACGGCGGGCCACGACATCGGGACACGAGGAGGTTCGACCTCTATACGCAGGTGCTCGTCTCGCTCGGCTTCTCGGTGTTGCAGGTGAACTACCGCGGGTCGACCGGTCGCGGGCGAGAGTTCGTCGAGGAGCTGTACGACGACTGGGGCGGCGCAGAACAGGGTGACGTCGCGGTCGCTACTGAACACATCATCGAGACGTACGACTGGATCGACACCGACCGCATCGTCGTCTTTGGCGGCTCGTATGGAGGGTATTCGGCGTACTGGCAGATGGTCCAGTATCCCGACCTGTACGACGCCGGTGTGGCGTGGATTGGATTGACGGACCTGGAAGATATGTTCGAGAACACGATGCCCCACTTCCGGACAGAGTTGATGCAAAAGAACCTGGGGACGCCCGAAGAGAATCCCGAGTTGTACAGGGAGCGTTCGCCGGTGACCCACGTCGAGAACATCTCCGCGCCGATTTTCGTCGTCCACGGGGTCAACGACCGCAGAGTCCCAGTGTCACAGGCACGCATCTTCCGCGAGGCGCTCGAAGAGGCGGGCTACGAGGAAGGAGCAGATGGCGACTTCGAGTATCGTGAACTCGGCGAGGAAGGCCACGCGTCTTCGGACCAGGACCAGAAACTCCGGATGTTCGAGGCGCTGGCGGAGTTCCTCGAACGGCGGGTGGGAACGGAATCTGGTGAACAGTAGCGACCCGGCGGTCTGAGAACGAAATAGTTTTCGCTCGAACCCCCCGAACATCGGTCAGCGAGATAAATCCATGTACGACGCGTATACAGTTTTCCCAGGGAGGTGCAGAGACGGTGTCGGCTAACAGCCTGCTGGTCCCGGTTTCGGGGTCGTCGACCGAGCGCCAGACCGTCAAGTACGCAGTCCGTCGTGTGCTCGACGGCACTGGGGAGGTGAGAATCCGGTTCGTGTACGTCCATCCGCCGGACCGGACACAGGAGACCTCACCCGAAGAAGTGGTGGCAGATGCGGGTCTCTCGCCGGAACAGGCAACGAGACTGCTCGACAGAGTCGCTGTCTGGGCGAGAGAGGACGCTGGCGAGGATATCAGCCGGTTGACGGTCGAAACGGCACAGATCGGGCTGACAGAGTACCTGTTCAGTCCCGAAGACCTCGCAACTCGACTCGTCGAGGAGACCGAAGAACACGACATCCCACACATTCTCCTCGACCCGGAGTACAATCCTGGTATCGGGTCGCCGCTGTTGCGGCCACTGGAGTACGAACTCACTCGATTTCGCGAGTGTACCGTTGAGGAGGCTCCAGCACAGTTGCGGACGCGCCGGAGCCCACTCGTTATCCGCTCCACTCCCGTACAGGTCGGCTCGCTGTTTCTGGTGTCGTTTCTGTTCTACCAGCTGCTCGCGGGACAGCTCTACTGGTTCGACCTCGTGACGGGGGTCATTTCGGCGACCATCGTCGCAGTTGGACTCTCACGGGTGACGTTTCACCGCAACCCGTCGCTGCGGTCGCTGAGTCAGATTGGACGGCTGATTCTGTACATCCCGTATCTGCTGGTCCAGATCGTGAAATCGAACATCCTCATTGCGGCCGTCATCCTCCACCCCCGGCTGCCGATAGAGCCACGCCTCACGCGTGTTCGGACGACAGTCTGGGGTGGGATACCGGTGATGACACTCGCCAACAGCATCACGCTCACGCCGGGCACACTCTCCGTTCGTGTCGATGGACGATCGCTCACGGTCCACACTCTCGTGCCATCAGCGCGTGAGGACCTCTTCGACGGCGGTCTCGAACGCGCCGTCCGGTACGTCTTCTACGGTCGTGAGTCGATGAAGATTGCCAGCCCACGCGAGCGAGGCGATACGAAGATTCTACAACCCATCCCTGGCAAGTCCGACGGTAGTGACGAGAACGAGAGCCCCGGCGAGACAGGCGAAGCCGATGAAACAGAGGTATCTGACGACAGAGAGGCGTCTGGTGACACAGAGACCTCTGACGACAGAGAGGCGTCTGGTGACACAGAGACCTCTGACGAACAGGGAGGTGAGCAGACGTGATGCCAGTCGCGTTCATCACCGGTGACCTCGTGACCGACGTCTTTCTTGGTGCGGCGGCGTTGTTCATGTTGCTCGCGATAGCGATGTTCTACCGCGCCATCAAGGGACCGACGACGCAGGACCGCGTTCTTGCGGTGAACGTTCTCGGCACGAACACCGTGGTGATTCTGGCGCTTCTCGGTGCGGGCCTTGGTGAACCGTCGTTGCTCGACATCGCGCTCGTCTACGCACTCCTCAACTTCCTGATGGCGGTCGCAATCTCGAAGTTCACCGTCGAGCGAGGTGGTGTGCTATGATAGAGACGCTTCGTGTCGGTGCAATCATCGTGCTGGTCGTCCTCGGACTGTTCTTCACGTTCGTTTCGGCGACAGGCGTGTTGCGTCTGCCGGACGTGTACTCACGGGCACACACGGCGTCACAGGCAGACACCCTGGGCGCTGGCTTCGCGCTCGCTGCCGTTGCACTCGCGCTCGGGTTCGGGACAACCTCGTACAAGACGGTTCTGTTGTTGTTTTTCATCTTCATCACGAACCCGACCGCGGCCCACGCCATCTCCCGTGCTGCCGACGAGCAGGGTATCGAGCCGTGGACGACCGACGACGACCGGACCGACCGCGACCTGTACGAGGCCTCGGAGGTCGAAACCGATGGTGGCGTGGCGACCAACGGAGGTGAGCAGCCATGATAACGCCGTTCGAGGCGGTGCTGTTCGCGTTCGTACTCGCGACGGCCATCACGACGGCGCTGTTGCGCGACGTGCTCTCTGTCATCGTCGTTTTCGCGGCCTACAGCCTCGGAATGGCGCTGTTCTATGCGTTCTTGCTCGCGCCCGACGTTGCGATGACCGAGGCCGCAATCGGCGCAGGTGTGACGACGCTGTTGCTGTTGCTCACACTCGTCCAGACTGTTCGTGAGGACGACAACCGGACCTTCGAGCAACTGAACATCCCGGCGCTCGTCGTCTTCGGAGCGTTACTCGTGGTTCTGGTCGCGACACTCACCGAGTTCCCCGAGGCGGTTGGTTCAGCAGACGCACCCGCGTGGTCGAACCCTGCAGTCACGCAGTACTACATCGAGAACGCCTTCGCTGATACCGGGGTCATGAACGCTGTCACTGCCGTCCTTGCTGGCTACCGTGGCTTCGATACCTTCGGTGAGGCTGTCGTGGTATTCGCTGCGGGTGTCTCGATTCTCATCGTTCTCGGCCGGGAGGTGTTCACCAGTGAGTGAAGACGAGACGGACCGGACGACAGACGCCAGTGACGACTTGCGACCCCAGCAACCGAGCGAGTACTCGCGTGCGCCGACGAACCGCTACAGCGATGTCGTTCCGTCGGACGACGAGTCGACGTACGTCGAAAGCCAGATTATCATGTCGACAGTCCGTGTCATCGCGCCGTTCTCGTTGACCTACGGGCTGTTTCTGACGTTCCACGGTGCGGATACGCCGGGCGG
>PUMG01000069.1 GCA_003551265.1 Halovenus sp. | reverse complement strand
TCTTTGAAGCCTGCGATAAGCTGCTTTCAGCTTATTCTTATGCTCCACCTCTCTAGTTATGCTTTTTATAAGCATCCATCCAAAGATTAAAAATATAGCTAAAATAAATCCTTTTATGACCTGAACCCAAAAGATGTTAGTGAAAACTAAAGCATCCAACACTAGGATTACAGCAATTAAGGCAACAAAAACTGAAGTTAAGACAACTTTTATATCAAATAAGTCCTTTTTTATGATTGCATAGGCAATGAATCCTAGGAGAAAAATTGCTGAATAGTCCCCCAAAAAATAGTAACGAACTATATCAAATACCAAAGGTAAAATTATGTTAAAGACAAAATTTAAAACATAAAAGGTGAAAACTCCTATTAAGAAATATTGCACCTTTTTCTTTTCTTTTTTCGAAAGAAGCGGATATCCTTTCCAGAGAGAGAAAAATGTAATTGCTATTAAAAACAAAATTACGGATAAAAAGAAAATCATTCCTTGTCCGTAATCAATTGCCAGCATCCCGTCAACTACTCTTATATCCCCAACCACAAACTCAGTAAGCCCTGTAATGAATGCCATCCCCGTACCTAATAAAAAAACTCCTTTTAGAAACTTTTTATTTTTTCTCACAGAAGCAGTGAGGGATAGTGTGAAAAAATATAAGCTAGTAAAGACCAATGGAGTAGCAAACCAAGCTATCTTTAAAAAATGAAGTGCCATTTCAGAGTCTTTTTGCCAAACAATTCTGGCTAAATAGGCGAAATCAACCCACACAAGCAGGAAAATCATGGTAATCAGAAATAATTTACCGGAAGTTTCTTGGCGATTTTTCCTATACACCAAAACTCCTAAAGAGATGCAAAATAAGTTAATTAAAATGATTGCTACCTGATGCACTGATTCAATCATACTAATAAATTACTAATTATTAACATTAATATTAACCAGAAAAAAAACTCGGAACTTATTAAAATATATCCTTTATAACCACCCTTCTTTATCGAGAAATGACCATAGTAAATTATAGGAACGGTAAATAAAAAGAAAAGGAATAAAGTATTATAAAATATAGAAATCATTACTAGAAAAAGAGGAGTAAAGACAATATTTAAAATATTAAGAAAAGAAAGTGCCTTTTCTTTCCCGATTAATATTGGGAAAGTTTTTAAACCAATGCTTTTATCCGTTTTCACATCTTTACAGTCCAAGTAACATTGCATCAAAAGAGTTCTAAAAAAAATATACGACACTAAAAGAAGTGTCGTTATCTTTAGGTCATAGTGATGATAGATAAGCGGAATAAAAGTAACCAGAGCAAAAAAGGATGCTACATATAAATTTTTAAAAAGATATATTTTTTTAGTTATTCCCTTAAAATATAAAGGATAAAACAACCCAAAGATTAGCAATAGAGAGGAAAATATAAACAAAGTGAAATTTCCCACCCAAAGTAGCAATATAAGTAATAGAAAGATATCAACAAAAATCGCTCTGGAAGCAATTTTAAGATATTTTTTGATGTGCCTTGTCCTGTCTTCATTCTCGGTTTCATCCGTAATGATTCCCTCTATTCTGTCATTTGCATATATCGGATAAAAAATTAAATATGGAATAACAAGTAGCTTCCACCCTATTTCAAGCTGAAGAAAAACACTGGAAACATAAACAACTCCAACCACTCCAAGGCATTGTAAGTGCCCACCAAATATAAATTCATTCCAGATTATTTTTAGTATTTTCTTCATAAATTTTTAAAAAATCTCTCTATCTCAATTAAAAACCAAGGAGTAAAATAAGTAGAGTCTTTATTAATCTCTTCTAAAAGATCATCCCAACCAATCCATCTTATCTCCTCTACCTCTTCTGGATTCGGCTTTACCTCCCCTTGATAGCTACCAGAAAGAACATGACAGAGCTCATGCTCTGTTCCAACATCCTCATATCCTGCTTTATAAATAAAGGAGCCTTCATGATTTAACTCACAAGAAAAACCCAACTCCTCTTTAAGTCTTCTTTTTCCCGCATCCATCACACTTTCCTTTGGCTTGGAATGACTGCAACAGCTGTTTGACCAAAATCCAGGCCAAAGCATCTTTCCGGACGCTCTTTTTTGAAGTAGAAGCTCTTTATTTTTATTAAAAACAAAAACACTGAAAGCTCTATGCAAAAATCCATCACCCAAATGAGCTTCTCTCTTTTTCTTTATTCCAATATCCTCGTCCTTTTCACTTACAAGAGTTACATAGCTCATATTAGTCACCTATTAGATGAACTTGTATCTTTCTAGTTCTTGGCCTATCAAGCTCGATAAAAAGAATTCTTTGCCAAGTTCCAAGCTGCATTTTAGAATCAACCAGGTTTAAAGTTAGATTAGAAGGAAGATAAGTCGCTTTACAGTGAGAGTGGCCATTTTCACACTCATCATCACACATATTTACCGTTCTTATATCAAAATTATCATGATTGTATTCATCTTCCTGAGAAGCCGTTTTTTCCAAGTTTTTTTTGATATCCTTCAAAAGAAGCGGTTCGTTTTCATTCAAAAATATTGTGGCTGTAGTGTGAAGT
>PUMG01000120.1 GCA_003551265.1 Halovenus sp. | reverse complement strand
GAGATATCTGGCGGCGCGCGAGTCGGGGTCGGGCACGGTTGGAATCGTCGAGAGATATCGCGCTGCGCTCGTCTCTTCGACATCGACAGTCTCTGAAATCCACTCGTCGATGGCGTCTCTGTCGACACCGGCGTCGAAGTGCTCCCGCGCTTGCTCGAAGAGTGTCGCTTCTTCGGCAGCGATGTCGTGGAAGATATCGCCCACGATGACGGCATCGGCACCGGCGTCCAGCACCGCCTCGGCGTTCGCTCTGCTGTCGAGTCCGCCGCCATACCAGATGCGTGACCAGGTGACGCCCTCGTCGATGGCTTCGAGTATGTCGACAGCCTCCTCACCGCCGAAGGTGCCGGAGTACTCCAGATAGATGACCTCGCTTTCGAGGTGGTACTCGGCGGCGAGCGCGCGCTCTTTGGCCTCCTGTGGCGAGAGCAGGTCGTCGTCGGTGACCCTCGCTTCGCGAGCGGCGGCGCTGTCGGGGTTCATGATGATGTACGCCTCGAAGACGGCATCTTCGAGCATATACGCCGCGGCGAAGTTACCCAGGCGTCCACCGAGTACGTCGTCGAGCGAGAAGCCAATCTTGTCGGCGATCATCGACGGGCCGAGGTCCGTGCGGACGTACTCGATTCCCTCGCCGAGCGTTCCGACGAGCGACGTGCTGTGGCCGTTGAGCACCTCGGGAACCGCGAGGAATTCGGCGTGGTCGCGGGTCTTTTCGGTGACGTGGTCGGCCGCACTGGGTTCGTGAAACGCCGGAACCGGTGCGTAATCGAGCAGCGCGAACGTCTCTTCGGTGTTGCGGTCGGTGACGTCGCGCGACCCACCGACAGAGACTGCGCTCGTGTGTGAGAGATACAGCGGAAAACACAGCGGCAGTTGCTTCTCACCTTCCGGGTCGACTTTCGTGATGTGCTTCCAGTCGACGGGCACGGGGTTCGTATCGAGTGCGAGCAGTTGTCTGCTGGCGAGTGAGAGCCCCCTCGTCACCCGTTCCAGTCGTCTGGCGACGTCCGATAGTGACATCGTTCTACCCGACAGGACTTCGCTGGCGGTTAAAAACGTGTCCCTGTGAGTTTAAGATACTGTTCGAGTCTCGTCGAAGACCACGCTGTTGTGAGTGGTTATCTGGACAGAGACATCGACGCCAGCGTCCAGTTGTGGGTGGTTCGTCGATGCCAGCGTGAGTGTCGTCCGTTCGCCAGCGCTGAACGTGTTCGAACTTGCGTTGTTGAACGCACCGTCCGGCCCGCTCTTGAACCCATCCGCCGCGAAGAATGGCACTGGTGGCTGGTGGGTGAGTGCGTTGCCATCGACACTAATCCGGACGTCCATCTCGGACACGTCGAGTTCATCTCCGCCACGATGGGTGAGTTCGATCCGATCCGCCGACCCGTCGACAGTGAGCGAAAGCGACGCTGTGGGTGGAGACGCTGATGTCGAATCGGGAAGCCCTGCGAGGACCGTTGCCGACAGGAGGACAGTCAGGGAAACGAGAACCACGACACCGACCACTGGGGCGCTCGCACGAGACATAGCCCGAACTGGGCAGTCTATCGTATTTGAATCGAGGGACTCCTCTCAGGGTATGATGAACACCGAGACATCCTCGCCATCTTCGTTCTCGGCGGTCACCTCGAACGAACCAAGTGGCTGGACGCTCCAGAGGTCACCGCTTCCTTCGAGCGTGTCGACGTGACTGCCACCGACGTACACCTTGATGTCTTCGCCGCCAGCGCCGGTTTCACGAATGTCGATGAGCATCGGACCCGTGGGTGCGAGAGACTCCACTGTCAGGCGTAAGTTGTTGTCCGTCCGCTGGCTGAAATCCGCCACCGGGACCGCAAGCGCGTTCTTCTCGTGTATCTCGTAGAACGGGTTCGTCGTCGCGCCGTCGAGGTAGGAGTGGATGACTCCGTGTGAGTGCTCTGACGAGAACCGGTAGACGGTGTTGTTCCCGAAGCCACGGAGGTCCGGACGGAACCGTTCGGCACTCGCCCACGGATACAGGACCTCGGCGCGGTCGAACGCGTCGTCGGCTTCCGAGCGGTCACCCGCCCCGAACACCGGTGGTTCATCCGGCGCACGGTTGCTGTGTAACACCGCCTCTCGCAGGTAGCTCCCGTCGGGAGTGACGCTCGCAAGCACGAGGGAGTCGCTCCCACCCTGCACGTACAGCGGGACGTCTCCCTCGCCAGCGAGTCCTGCTTCGAGCGTCGACCCCATGGGCGACGGAATGAGCGGCGTTTCACCCGCCAGATTCGAGTACCGGGTGCTCAGTCCGCTGGAAACGCCCTCCTGAAGCATCTTCTCTCGCACCTGCCGGTACTGCTCGGCAGTCGCTTCGAGACGGACCACCTCTCTGACGAGCGTTGGCGTGTCGACATCACCGTCACTGTAGTCCGCAAACAGCTGCTGTTGTTGACGCTCGAGTGATTCGGTGTCGGCTTCGAGTACCTCCAGCATCTCCCGGTCGAGGTCGGTGTGGTCCTCTGGCGATTCAAGCGCGGCTTCGAGTGCTATCCGTTCGTGTGCCCCCTGAAGGGCGAGTGCATCGGCTTCGACAGCACCGCTGACGTCGATACCGACCGAGGTATGCGTCTCCTGTGTCACGTTGTCCGCTGTTGCAGAGATATAGTTACTCGAGTTCTGGACCTCGATCAGTCCCGCTGGCTTCTGCTCGTCTTCGTCTTCGGAGACGACCACGTCTGCAGTTGCTACTGCACCCGTAGCGAGCGCGAGTGCAAGCACACAGACGAGGAACAGAATCCGTTGGGAGGGCGTCGACATTGTACTCACGTTTTGACGACGAATATATAAAAACGTCGCGGGGAACGCCATATCAACCTGTTGGTCTCGACTGCTGGGAGAACGTCAGCGAGGCTCTCGACGCAGGAGGACAGCGGAGAACGTTCATACGGCCACCTAACGTTTCATAGAAAAGGTTTTCCGCCCCGACGAGCAACCTCAGGTACATGTCCGAGTCGCAACGGACCGCCTTCATCGCCCTCTGTCTGTTTAGCGTCTTTATCATCAGTGTCCTCGCAGGAGCTCCGGTGCTTCTCAGCGACCAGGCTGCTGGACTCTCCACTGATGGCGAACACATCGCCGGTTCGGGGAGTGGCGCCGCGCCTTACACCGACGTTCGTGACCCTGTCGAACTCTCGAGTGGTGGCATCGATAACGAGACCACATCGATCACGTCCAACACGACGTTCGTCGTGTCTCTGGAGCCGGACGGGGATGCTCGCTGGACTGTCACGGAGGAGGTTAACTTCTCGACAGCGGAGCACCGCGAGCAGTTCGACGAGCTCGAAACCGCGTTCGAGACCGAAAACGTGAACGGGTCCGAACTCGGATTCGACGCGTTCGTTCGTGCGAACGAGCTAATGGACGAACGTATCGACCGGTCGATGTCGCTCACAGACATCGAGCGGAGTGCGACAGCCGGAGAAACCAGTGGCACGCTCACGCTGTCGTTCACCTGGGAGAACTTCGCGCGCACCGAGGAGAACCAGCTGGTTCTCGACGACGTGCTGGGAACCGAAGAGGAGCAGTGGTTCCACGGGTTGACGGCAACCCAGCGACTGATTATCGAGTCTCCAGATGGGTTTGGGTTCGCAGACGCGAACGTCGCAATCAGAGAAGGGCGGCTTCAGTGGGACGGTCCACAGACGTTCACGAACGAGACGCTTCAGGCGACGATTGCCGTCGGTAACGGGGGCGAAACACCGATAAACGGAGAGCAGACCCCTGCTAACGGAAACGGGCTGGCGTCGTCACTCGGGTCGATCGGAATGCTCCTCGGTGGTCTGGGCGTTCTCGGTGCACTCGGGGTTCTCGTGTTCTTCGCAGTCGGGCGCGAACGCGTCAGAACACTCGTTTTGCCTGAAGAGGGCTCCGAAGACGAGAGTGAATTAGCAGAGGCAGACGAGACAACAGACGCAGGTGAGACGACAGATACAGACGGAACAGCAGGAGTAGACGAGACAGCAGACGAAGATGAAACTGACGTAGAGTTGTTGAGTGACGAAGAGCGCGTCGAGCGGTTGATCGAACAGAACGGGGGCCGAATGAAACAGGCCCACATCGTCAAAGAAACCGACTGGTCGAACGCGAAAGTCTCACAGTTACTCTCTTCGATGGAAGAAGAAGGCCGTATCGACAAGCTCAGAATCGGGCGTGAGAACCTCATCTCGTTTCCGGAAGAGGATATCACCAACATCGGAACGGATGAATAAACTCTCGTTCCGTTTTCAGCTGAACTAACAACGTTTATCGGGAGTCAGGACCCACCATTCACGTATGAAGCTCCTCGTAACAGTATCAGAGACTGCCGAGGCCGACGACGAGTTCGAAATCGACGGTCTCAGCATCGACGACCGCTACCTGACGTTCGACCTCAACGAGTGGGACAACTACGCCATCGAGGAGGCTGTGCAGGTGAGCGAATCCAACGACGACGTCGAGGTAGTCACGGTTACAGTCGGTCCAGAGCGCACAGAAGAGACGATTCGACAGGGACTCGCCAAAGGCGCAGACCGCGCAATCCGCGTCTGGGACGACGACCTCGCCGACGTCGGTCTTCTCGACTCCGGAACCAAAGCACGTCTCATCGCTGCCGTTGCTCAGGAAGAAGAACCGGACCTGATTCTCTCGGGCGTTCAGTCGGGAGATATGGCGTTCGCCGCGACCGGCGTCGCGCTGGCAGCAGACCTCGGGTACGAGTGGGCAGCCGTCGTCAACGAACTCGACCTCGACGCTGAAAACGGCGTTGCTCACGTTCACCGCGAACTCGAAGGCGGCGTCGTGGAGTTGACCGACGTCGAACTGCCTGCGGTGTTGACGATCCAGACGGGTATCAACGAACCCCGCTACGCCAGCCTGCGGGGCATCCGACAGGCCCAGACGAAACCGCTGGATGTCACAACGCCCGACGAACTCGGTGTCACACTCGGCGAGTCTGCCCTGTCGCTGACGTCGCTCGCAGAGCCGGAGACCGAAAGTGACGTCGAATTCTTCGAGGGAGGTGCCGACGACACTGCCGGAAAACTTGCTACACTGCTCCGTGACAAGGGGGTGGACGCATGAGCGACGTTCTCGCTGTCGCCGAGCACCGCCGTGGCGAACTCCGCGACGTCAGCTTCGAAGTTATCACGGCCAGCCGCGAACTTGCGGATGCAACCGGTGGCGATGTCCACCTCGCCGTCATCAGCGGCGATGTCGACGGCTTTGCCGACGAACTCAACCTCGATGGAGTGGACCTGATTCACACGGTCGAACACGGCGACGAGTTCAACCACGGCGTCTATACACAGACACTCACACAGCTCGTTGACGACTGTGGACCCCAGTACGTGGTTACGCCTCACACCGTCAACGGACTCGATTACGCCCCTGCTGTTGCACAGAAAATTGACTATCCGCTCGTGACGGACGCCATCGGGGTCGACACGAATGACGGACTGACGATCACGCGTGAGCTGTACAACGGCAAAACTGAAGCAACGGTCGCCGTCAGTAGTGACCACGCACTGGTGACGGTTCGTCCCGGCGAGTGGCCTCCGGCAGAAGGCGACGGGAGCGCAACCATCGAGGCGTTCGACGTGACTATCGACGAAGCCGCTGTCCGGTCGACAGTCAAAGGATTCGAGGAAGTCGGTGCCGGTGACGTCGACATCTCCGAGGCGGACGTACTCGTCTCGGTCGGTCGGGGTATTCAGGAGGAGGAGAACCTCGACATCATATTCGACCTTGCCGAGGCGCTCGATGCGACCGTCTCCGCCTCGCGACCCATCGTCGACAACGGCTGGCTACCACAGGACAGACAGGTCGGTCAATCGGGCAAGAAGGTCACCCCCGACGTGTACCTCGCAATCGGTATCTCCGGTGCAGTACAGCACGTCGCTGGAATGAAAGGCGCTGACACTATTGTCGCCATCAACGACGACCCGAGCGCACCGATTTACGACATCGCCGACTACGGCATCGTCGACGACCTCTTCGACGTGGTCCCCGCGCTGACCGAGCAGTTCGGCTAGTGGTCCATCCTGAAAAACCTGCGGTACACTAGACGCCGAAGCCAGCCTCACCGAGCGCCTCGTTGAGGTCTGCACGGACGCGCTCTCCAAGGTCACGACCTCCGGCGGTCGTCACGACGCGGTTCTCCTGGACGCTGGAGCCGTCTCTCAGCAACAGGCGGACGTTTCCGTTCTCGTCAGCACGCGTTGCCTTTCCCCGAACGCCAGTCCGCGACCCTGACCCACCAGCGTCGATAGGACCGGGAACGATCTTCTTCACGTGGGGGTGGGCGGCGACGACCTCCAGCATCTTCTGTCCGTCCCGCCCGCCGATGAGTGTCGAGTGTGCGCCGCCGAGTTTCTCTGCAACCGACGCCTCGACGACCTCCAGTGGCTCCTCATCTGTCCGGTCGAGAACGTGCTGCACCGGGTTCTCCGATTCGATCCGGTAGAACGGGTAGTGGAGCTGTGCACGAACCTCTCTGAGAACCGCTCGCTCACCGGTTGCGTACACCTCCTCGGGACGCTTGCGCCGGACATCATCCGCAACCTGGCCAGCGAAGTACCGAAGCTCCGACCGCTCGCGCTCACCGTCGGTTTCGGGTGTCGTGGTGACTGTCCGTCGCGCGACGACCATCTCTTCGAAGAGCGTCGTGACGGTCGCACGCGCTCGCTGTAGTTCGAGAACCACGGTGTCGGCGTTCGCGCTTCGACAGACGAGACAGTAATCTCCGGGCCTGTCCAGTGGCGATGCACACTGCCGACACTCCATATGGGAGGTATGGCTGATCGTATTATAACGCCTCTGGGTCGGTCTTCGTGAACTCACGAAGGATGACCGTCGCGTACGAGCCTCGCACCAGCGAAAACGAGAGTCTCAGCGGTTCGCGGCCGACGTCGAGAGTCGTTCGAACCAGTACAGCGCGGCGCGTCCCCTCGGAGTGGAACTCGCCCGGCAGGTCGAACGCACCAGGGTCGACGCCGACCTCGTCGAGGACCGTTCGCTCGATGTCACCCGGTTCGCCGTCAGAGAGCGTGGTCTCGGTGCCGACGAGCGGTGCGGTGACGAACGCTCGGCCTCGCGTGCAGTGTCTGGTAACGTTCTCAACTCGGCGTTTTGTCACACGCTGGAGTCGGTCAGTGTCGGGGACGCTCAGGCCAGGTGGTGCGTCCCTGTCAGTGAAGCAGACGACGTCTCCCTCGACCGGTCTGTCGAACGGCAGGCCTCGTTCGAGGCGCTTCGAGAGGATTCGGTTGAACACGTACGACTGTGCGGCGTTGACGAACAGCTGCTGGAGGTTTGACGGGACTGTTTCGAGCGCCTCTCGAAACGCGGTTTCCGAACTGTCGTCTTCAGTGAGTCGGTGAAGCATCGACCGTTCGTACCGGAGGTGGCGCGGAAACCGGTCGAGTGCGGCCTGCCAGTCACGAGTTTTCTCGACGAACCCTCGTGCTCGTCTTGTCTCTTCTGGCTCTCGTTCGCTCGGGTTTCCAACGTACGTCATCACAGCGCCTTCCCAGTCCTCGCGCACAATGGCGAGACCGACCTCGTGGGTCACTGGACGGACGCTCCCGAAGCGCTGGTGTCCGAAGTAGTTCGGCACACCGACTGGTGCATCCTCGTCTTCAGGCTCGCCGCCGGCGAACTGTCGAAGCTGCGAACGCGTCTCGACCGCTCGCTGGGGGTGGTCTGTCTCCCGGATGGTCACCACGAACTCGTTACCCGCGAGGTCACCGAACAGAATCGGTCTTCCAGCCCGACCCACGACCTCGCAGGTGACCGCCGGGAGGTCAGGAACGTCATCCGGTTCGATACCGTCGATAGAAAAGAGCTGTGTCGTGACCGCTCGTTTATCTTTGGTTCCGGCCCAGGACACACGCTCACGCGAGATACCGAGTCGGTTCGATACTGCTCGTGCAAAGTCGTTGGTGTCCCAGTTACGCAGTGTGACACGCAACAGAAGGTGTGGATAGGCGCCAGGGTCCGCATCGGCCGGCTGGACATCGAACTGCTCCAGCTCACGAACCCGAAAGTCCTCAGGCTGGGACCGAAGTCGACCGCCAGTGCCTGCACTGGAACTCACGTAATACGAGATACCGACCTCGTGTTCGAGTGGATGGGACTCGCGCATACAACGACAGTCGATGCGGTTCCGGTCGATAAAGGACTGTCGGCCAGCGCTTCATAGGGTCTTGCGTGACTATTTTCAACACCACGTCACATTCTGGGAAAGCCGAAATCCGAAACCTGTCCGGCACGGCGGGAACAAATTACGCACGACCCTATCAGCTGTCAGCCGAAGGCGGCGCTGATATCGACGTCCTGTTTGTCTTTCTCGCTCGCACGGAACAGCTCTTTGTCGTCGAAGCCCATCTGGCGTGCGAGGACGACGTAGGGGAACTGTGCGATACGGGTGTTGTACCGTGTCGTCGCCTCGTTGTAGACCTCCCGGCGGTCAGAAATCTGGGATTCGATGTCCGTGATGCGCTCCTGGAGTTGCATCATGTTCCCCTGCGATTTCAGTTCTGGATACTCCTCGACACGGGCACGGAAGTCGGCCATTGCGGTCCGAACGAGCTGGTCTGCCTCGGCTTCTTCCTGTGGACCCTGTGCTTTTTCGGCCATCTCACGGGCCATGGTTATCTCCGTCAGCACCTTCTCTTCCTGGTCCATGAACTGCGAGGCAGCGTCGACGAGCTTCGACAGCTCGTCCTGGCGCTGTTTGAGCAGGACATCGATGTTCTGTTTCGCCTGGTCGACCCGGCGGTTGAGGCTCACCAGCTGGTTGTACAGGCTGACGATGTATCCCACCACCAGCAGGATGACGATCAGAACGACAAACCCGAGTACGAGTGTAACTACCATAGATGATACTGCTGCTCGTCTCTGTGATAAAATAATTTCGGTTCCGCTGTCAGAAAGGCGGACACACACCGTGTCGCATATACGATTTCGGCCCTGACGTTGGGCATGGAGCGACGAAGTTTCTTGCGAGCGTCGGTCGTCGCGTCGGGGGCGGTACTCGCAGGCTGTCTCGGTGACGATTCGAACACGGTACTCGACGGACCAGAGATGGGCGACGTCGACCCCGAGGCGCTCGTGTATCCTGCCCACGGGCAGGAACTCCCCGAGGTAACGCTCCCGGCTCCGTTACACGACCGCGACGTCTCGACGACAGAGTACGTCGGTGAGCGCGAGACGCTGTTGACGTTCATCTTTACACGGTGTCCGGGACCGTGTCCAGGCTTGACGGTGACCCTCTCACACGTCCAGCTCGCCGCCATGGAACAGGGCTACGCTGACGAGGTGGCGCTGATGCCGACGACGTTCGATCCGGCCTACGACGACGCAGACCGACTCAAGGAGTTCTCCGAGCGTAACGGCGCAGACCCGACAGCCGAGAACTGGCTGTTCCTCCGACCCAGTAGCCCTGAAGAGGCTGACGAGCACATCAACGATACGTTTGGGGTGGGCTTCGAAGAAGTCCCCGTCGAGGACTCTCCACACGACGACCACGACCACGAGGGCGAAGGTCACGAACACGACAGTGAAGACCACGACGGAGAGACGCTCGACCCAGATGAGGGGGAAACGACGTTCTCACATCTCAATCTCGTGTTACTCGTCAATCGCGACGGCTACGTCGAGCGTGCCTACCAGCGCGTCCCGCGACCCGACGAAGTACTCGACGACCTCGAAACGGTCCGAGACGCCTACTGATGGGTGAACATCTCTGTGCA
Organism: Halovenus sp.; assembly: GCA_003551265.1. GTDB lineage: Archaea > Halobacteriota > Halobacteria > Halobacteriales > Haloarculaceae > Halovenus. The sequence goes on along the minus strand of PUMG01000120.1, from coordinate 2,274 downwards.
GGTCCGGTGCTCCCGTTCTCAGCATTTGTGTCTGACAGTCGGTGACAGGGAGAGCCGGTGTCCGTCTGGCGATTTGTACCGAGACGCCGTCTGACGAATGTCTGACGGTATTTAATTAGGAAGGAGGGTGTAGATGTGTGTATGCGCTTACGCCGAGGCGAGTTCGAGCGGATACGGTCAATCCTCGAGGAAACCGACCCGGACCAGCCGATGACGGCGCGCGAAATTCTCGAAATTCTCGACGAACACGGTGAAGAGTTCGATAGCGCACACCGCGTGGCCACGGTGCTGGGTCGACAGGCCCAGAGTGGTGAAATCGAAGTCATCCGGGACCAGCCCTACCGCTACCGCTTCCTTGAGGAAAACAACTGATACTGACAGCGGCAAATCCTGCAGATTTTCGCCCGCCAGTATCAGGATAGCGGATACCGCTACTCAGATGAGGTCTTTGTTCGCTAGCTCTTCGAGTACGTCGTCGACGAACGCATCCACGTCCTCGTAGGGCCAGTCTCCACCGCTGACTTTCGTGTTCAACTCCATCGCCGTCATCGAGAACTCTCCAGACTCGAACTTCGTCCCAGGACCCTGTGGAAGTGCCGGCACCAGGTCCATCGGACTGTTGATCGGATAGTCTGCGCCTTCGAACGCCTCGATGAACTGCTCTCGCAGGTCGTCTTTGTCGACCATACCGGTACTACCCCGCTCGCGCTGAAAAAGATTTGTGTCTGACGAAACTTTGCCGGTGTTGTGAATTTATTCCATCCGTCAGTCTGCGAGTAGTTCGTCGGCCAGTCGGGTGAAGCGGTCGACGAGTCGGTCGGTGAACCCCGGTTCGATCTCACGGAGTTGTCGGTACACAGCCGACCGGTCAGTCAGCTCAACGACAACTCGACAGCCGTCGCCGTTGTCACCGGGAGAGGTTGTTCGCTTGGTCGCGATATCGTATGCGAGCAGATTGGAAAGGTGCCACTCGACGGTACTTCGTGCGATATCGAGCTGGTCGGCAATTTCTTCCGGTTGAGAGGTGTCGTGTTTGAGCAAGAATGCGATGATCTCCCGCGACGTCTCTCGCCGAAGCAGTGCAATCAGACCACGCTCCCACTCCGTGTACGTCGGCGGGTAGAAGTGGGTCCGGCCGCAGATCTCCTCGCGTTCTATCTGGTCACGGCGATGGAGTTTTCGCAGGTGATACTGTGTCTGTCCTGTCGCGATATCGAGCCTCCGGCTTATCTCGTTGAAGTGGATTCCCGGGTTGCGCTGGATACACTCGTGAATATGGGTTCGTGTTACTGACATTACCTCGCCACCTACTGGGTGGTATCGAAATTGTACGGATAAACGTTCGGCGGATTCTCAGGATGTTAGAAGCGGGCCGTTCCGTGCCTGACAGACGAACGTCTCGGACCGGGTACTGGCGTGTTCGATGCTGAAACCCGCTGTGGCAAGCGCCGAGACAACGTGGTCGAGACCGTGACGTTCGTCGAGCGGTGGGCCTGCACTGGCCCCACCTGTGTTCGACCAGTCGACGGTGACGAGACGGCCACCGGGACGGAGCACGCGAGCGAGCTCTTCGACGCTCTCCTCTCCCGAGAACTCGTGATACGTCATCGTCGAAAACGCCGCGTCGAGGGCGTCCGTCTCGAACGGCAGGTCCTCAATCGATGCCTCGACCAGTTCGACGTTCTCGGGAACGCCTTTCTGTTCGTACAGGTCGTGCATCTCTGACTGCAGGTCGACGGCGTACACGGTACCGGCGTGTGGTGCGACGATGTCGGTGTAGAAGCCGGTGCCACTCCCGAGGTCGGCAATGGTCGTCCGTTTGTGTGGCCTGACGAGCGAGAGTAACTCCTCACCGGAACACCATCTGTAGCGCTGGTCGTCTTCCAGTCGGTCGGCGTTATCTGGGTCGAACGTGTGAAACCCCATACTGGAACCTGCACCAACGACCCTAAAACGGTATCGAACGTTCCGACTGGCCGGTCGAGTTAATATTGTGCAATAGACCCAAAACTACAAAAGTATAGGACTCGTAGCTGAAACTGATGTCAACAGACACCCACGCAGGAACGCCGACAGAACCGATTTCGCTAACCAGTCACGACGAACTCGACTCGCTCATCTCGACACACAGCGTGGTCCTCGTCGACTTCTACGCGGACTGGTGCGGACCGTGCCGGATGATGGAGTCGACCATCGATGCCGTCGCTGCAGAGACCGATGCCGCCGTCGTGAAAGTGAACGTCGACAGACTCCAGCCACTCGCTGCAGAGTTCG
>PUMG01000318.1 GCA_003551265.1 Halovenus sp. | reverse complement strand
TGCTCGTTACAACTCTCACACCACCCAGTCGTAGGTGGTGGCTATTAAACTTTAGTGTTTGGTGAACACCTGACACAGCATGTAATGCATATGGTATTGAATATTCACAGATATGGTAGTATACTAACTCGTGTTTAGACGTATACTGAAAATAGAGTGCAAATAAAACGTAACTTCTGTAATCCCGGCCCTCGTCTGAAACCGAGTAAACGGCGGCGAAACGACCTGTTGATACACGCTACGCATCGACGTGTACAGCGTCGAGCAAAAACGGAAGTGACTGCAGAGCATCAAGACGGTACGCCACGAAGAGCTGGACAACGCCAGCAAGAATCAGCGTTACACCCGCAATTTTTGTCAGCGTTCCCGTTCGGGCAACGGCACGTTCGAGGAGCGCCTGGCGACCAATCGCCGTCATCACCGTCGCCGCGAGTACAAGCAGCGTGAACCCGGCGGCGTACGACCCGAGGACGAGAAGCGTCCCCGGAGGCGAGAGTGCGAACGACACGACAGTGACCGAGAGAAACAGCGGTAACACACACGCGGTCGCTGCGAGAGCGTACATCGCTCCGAAGCCACCGAAGCCGAGAACGCTTGCGCGCCGCTTTGGGAGCGCAACTGTGAACGAGAGCGCACCCTTGCGAAGGATAAATACGCCGAAGACGACGAGCAACGCACCGACGAGGTACTCGAGAACGGGAAGCGTCCGCTCAAGCGCTTCCCCAGCAGCGAACGCGACTGCCGAGAGGACTGCAAACGTACCAATCGCACCGAGGCTTGCCGCCCCACCGCGAGCGAGCGCCCCCGAAAGTGGTGCTGTCTCGCCTTCGACAGTCGCCACGTAGTAGCTGACGTATCCTGGAAGGAGCGCGACGACACAGGGTGAAAAGAACGCCGCAACACCCACACCGAAGGCGAACCCGGCCTGGACTGTGGCGGACATTGCGTGTCAGGCCCCGTCTATCTGGTCGAGAATTTCGTCTGCTTCTTTGTACCCGCCGTCAGACCACACCAGGCGGTTGTCCGCGTCGATTACCACCGAGTACGGAACACCCGGTGCGTCGACCCGCTTCGAGAGCACGAGTTCGTCGTCGTGTGCAACTGGCCAGTTGCCGTCGTGGTCGCGCCACCAGTCGGCGACGTCCTCGGGTTGGACGGTCTGTCCAACTGGTTCGTTCGTGACCGAAAGAAACTGGACATCGTCGGAGACGGCCGCTGCAGCCTCGCCGAGCGGTTCCATCTTCACTCGGCAGGTGCTGCACCACGTTGCGAACATCGCGAGGTACGTGACTCGTCCCTCCTCGGGGACCGTCTCCACTCCTTCGGAGCTTCCCGGCGCGTCGAGACGCGGCAGGTCGACTGGTTCGATTCGCTCACCACTCTCGAAGAGGTCGAAGTCGCCGAGAGCGAACGCTGCTCCGACTCCAAAAACGCCCAGTGCCCCGAGTCCGGCCAGCGCTTCACGACGACGCATTGTGTATCACTTCTCGTCTTGAAACTGGGGTGCAAGCGGTTAAATCTGCTTCGTTCGTTCCCACATCCCGCACAACCACCGTCCCGTTCGACTGTCCTCTGTCCAGCACTTCTCGCCGCACATCGTGGCGAGACATCGCTGATGACGTCCGATAATTCCTATACATTCATTCGTACTGGCGACCAACCCCCAGAGAGATGCGTCTGGACGAGTTCATCGAGGAGTTCGAGCGCGACGAGCACGCAGAGCGTCGGCGTCTCGCACGCAAGAAGTCTTACGAGATTACGGACCACCTCGAAGACGTCGAGCGCCAGTTCGAACAGGTCGTCCAGGGTGATTCGCTCTTTGGCTCGACCGCACCTGAGATATTCGTCGGCCGCTCGAACTACCCTCGTGTATCGACAGGACTACTCTCGCCGATGGACTCGGCTGCCGACGCGACCCGGTTTGCGACCAGTGGCGAGTGGTACCGACAGGGGCTCCAGATAGACGACGTCCTCCAGCGTCGAACGGGGTTGCTCAACTCGACACGGTCTGCTCGTGTGAACGTCGAGGACGTCTGGGATGGGTTCGTGGGTGTCCAGCGCGAGGTCGCCATCGCCGACCGTCCCGTCGACGTCGAAATCGGTCTCGACGACTCCCCAAACATCGACCTCTCACTGGACGACATCGCAACACCTACCGGACCGCGCGCACGCGCGACTGATGCAACACTTGCGGAGAATCCACACGTCCCCCGCCCCGTCGAGAAGACGCTCGAAGACGACGACTGGGCGGCGGAAGGTGCGATGACCTACCTCTACCGTCGAGGGTTCGACGTCTACGACATCAACACCATCCTCTCCGCAGGCGCACTCGGCCAGGGAGAGAACCGTCGACTCGTCCCGACCCGGTGGTCGATCACCGCCGTCGACGACACCCTCGGGCAGTATCTCCGTGGCACACTCCGAAACGCCCGGAGCGTCGACGAGGTGCAGGTGTTCTACAACGAGTACATCGGCAACGAGTACTGGGTACTCCTCGCGCCGGGTAACTGGGAGTTCGAACTGGTCGAGTTGAAAGCACCCGGCAGCATCTGGAACCCCCGCCCCGACGGAGAGTACTATCTCGCAGCCGATGCCGAATCCTACGAGGGAAGAACCGGGTACGTCGAGGAGACCGCTGGCGCATACCACGCCTCTCGTCTTGCGGCTCTGGAATATCTGGAGCGAGTCGACAGACAGGCGACTGTGCTCGTGATTCGCCACGCAAGCGACGCCTACTGGGCTCCCGTCGGGGTGTGGCAGATTCGTGAGGGCGTGAGACACGCGTTCGACGGCGAGCCAGCGACCGCCGAGACGTTCCACGACGCGGTCTGCCAGCTCGTCCCGCAGCTTCCGGTCTCGCTGGCCACTCTCAGACGAAAGTCCGAACTGGTCGCTGGAATCCAGTCACAGCTCACCGATTTCTAGACCGCCTCGGCCCGGATACGCTCGAACAACTCGTCGACGAGTTCACCGGTATCTTCGACGAGTGCGTCCCACTTCTGGTCGTCGGGAGCCATCCCAACCAGCCGAGCGATTCGCATTATCGAAACGTGGTACACCTGCTGGCGACCAGGTTCGTCCTCCCAGATGATGACGTTACACGGGAACAGTCCGCCGATCTGCTTTTCTGAGGCGTCGAGCGCTCGGTCTGCCATCGCCGGGTTGCACGCTCCGAGTACGTAGTATGGGTCGCGGTCGGCGTCGACCTTTTCGTTGAGCAACTCCGACGGCGAGAACTCGACGGGGATGCCGAAGCCGGCTTCGAGACAGCACTCGCGAACGAACTCGACAGCTTCCTCGTGGTCCATCTCCAGCACTGCTCGCTTCCTGCCGATGTCAGAACCAGTCAGAGCTTCGGGGTCGATAGGGAGTGTCATACCAATGCTTTGGACCTGAAGGAAATATACTCTAGGACTCACCCGACGTCATCAGCGATGTCTCGCCGCACATCGTGGCGAGAAGTGCTGGACCGGTCTGATACTCGTTCTATCGGGATTAGCGTACCTGTACAGAGATTCTCCCTGGGACGTACAGCGAGCAATCTCTGATGACGTACGCTAATCCCTACAGTCGCTACTCGTTCGAATCCTCGGCAACTTCTTCGTCACTCTCGGCAACTTCTTCGTCAGTTGCTTCGTTATCGTCGCTGTCTTCATCTACTGTTGGAACAGGACCGGTACCGATTACCTCGCGAATCGCGTCCTCGAACGTCTGGCGGGTATCGAAGTACGTCTTCTCGACGTCGTCGAGAATCTCACGCAGTTCCCGTGGTCCGTCTGGGGTCCGAACGACGGTGTCACCTTCACGCGCTTCGACGGTGCTCTTTTCGATACCCCACATCAGGCGTGCGGAGACCCGTGCGAGCGGGGCACCCTCGACCGGTTCGCCCTCGCCGAGCACAACGGCGGGTTCCTCCTCGCTGTCGTCTGCCATAGGCGGGTATTCACTCGGCGACGATTTGTGTGTTGTGATATATAGATTATCGTACGCCACCTCGTCTTGACACCCACCGTCTCGGAAGTATCAATATTCTAGACCGCTTCAACATCATCGACTCGCGTGTACGAGAGTTCGTACCCCTCGCTCACGGGATGAACTCCCGAGACGACGTAGAACTGAATCGCTCGCTCCTGTTTCGTGATGACAGGGACACCGTAGTGCTCGCTCTCGTATGTGAACTCCTTTCCCTCGGCGAGTCGCTGTTCGACGAACGTCTCGTGGTCATCCAGACGTCGTTTGACTACCTGTTGAGAATCATCGGGAACCCTCTCGACTCGGTCTTCGAACACGGCGGCGAACTCCGATTTCCGTTCGTACCCAACCGAGTGACGGCCGGCGACCATCGCCGCGAGTGAGGTCGTGCCTGTCCCCCAGAACGGGTCGAGAACCGTATCTCCGTACACCGAGTACATGTTGATGAGTCGGTACGGTATCTCGAACGGGTAGGCACCGGAGCGCTCTCTGAGGTCGCCCTGTTCGAGGGACTGTAGCTCTCCTCTGATGTCCGTCCAGACGTCCGAGAACCACTCGTTGCGTTCCTCCCAGAAGTACGCAGACTGATAGCGTCGCTCCGAGCGAGGTTCGAACTCCCGAGTGTCCGTCCCGTTCCGAAACACGAGAATGTACTCGTGTTCGAGTGTCACGTAGGCGTTCGGTGGAATCATCCCCGAACCCATGAACTTGGTCCCCGAGTTGACGGGCTTTCGCCACAGAATCTCGGGGAGCGGCTCGAAACCGAGTTCCTCGAAGGCGGTGACGATACGGGAGTGATTCGGAAACACACGAAAACTCCCTCCGACGCTCCGCGTCGCGTCGCCAACGTTGATACACGCGATACCCCCGTCGACGAGCACTCGACTGAGTTCCGCCCAGACCGTCTCGAGTTCCTCGTGCATCCGGGCGAACGCCGCCTGTCCCTCGCTGTTTTCGAGGTGGTCGCCGATTGTCGGGTTGAGGTCCGAAAAGAGGTCGTCCCACATCTCTATCATCGGATACGGTGGGGAGGTGACGACCAGCTCGACGGAGTCGTCGTCTACCTGCGAGAGCGAACGAGAGTCACCCGTGACGAGACGGTGGGTTGTCTCCATTGTCACCGAGTATCTGGTCGTGCCTGTTAGCTTCTCCGGTCGGGCACGTTCGTCTGACTGCCGTCTGACGGGTAGTTTTGTAGGATGTCGTATAATACGGGCGTATGACCAACCTGTCCGAGGTGTACGAGGGAGGACGGACAGTCGTGAGTCCACAGCAGCGGCTGGTCGGGATGTCGGTCTTCGCCGTGGGTGCGATGCTCGTCGTCGGTGCAATCCCGATAGCGACGACCGACCTGTCGTCGTGGCTCGGTCTCGACGTCTACGGTGCACGCCAGACTGCGGGTGTGCTCGCCGGTCTCGGTCTGCCTGCGGTGTTCGTCGGCATCTTCGTCGTCTTGCCGACCAGCAACGCAACCAGAGCGGCCGCCGCTATCGGTGCCAGTCTCGCGCTCTTCGGCGTCGTCCTGTTCACCTACGCTTACCCCTACCAGTGGTTGTCGAACAGTCCACAGCTCGCACTCACCACGACGGTCGTCTACACGACGGGAACGCTCATCACGTTCTGGTGTCTGTTCGTCGCCGTCGCCACGTTCAAAACGCGAAACGACCCTGGGGGTACTGCTCGTCTCGAAATCACGGAGGAGGGCACGGTTCGGCTCATCACGCCCGACGCTGGGGAGCGCTCACTCCCTGGATTTGGCAGTATCGGCCTGTTCGGAAACGACCCAGAGGGGACTGTCCCGACACAGACCAACGATACGACGCAGTCAGACCCCACAGAGAGCGACGATTCGATTGTGATTGCAGAACCGACCAGCGACGGTGGTACGGCAACCGCCGACGACCCTGCTATCGAGGACCGAACGCGTGAGGCTGCGAGACAGCGCCGCCGCCCCGACGCCTACTGCGGCAACTGCACGCACTTCCAGTACGTCACCGCCAACGGCACACTCGTGCCCTACTGCGGCCTGTACGACGACCTCATGGACGATATTGACGCCTGTGAGGAGTGGACGGCCAACAGCGAACACTCGCCTGTGAACCGGTTGCAGTAACTCACGCTTATATTGATTATCGGACCTGTATAAAAGCAGCCGTCCGTGGTTCTGACCCCGTGGCAAAATCACACATGTTCTAGAGTAACACACACTCGCGTACTGCGATTCTCGTCCTTCCTACACAGAGAGACAGCTGTCGGCTCTGCATAAAACACATACATTTATATAGAACCGCATGCAAATATTCGACTGATTATGAGTCAGCAGATGCGCGGTCAGCCCATGATTATTCTGGGCGAGGATGCACGGCGACTGAAAGACAAGAGCGCACAGGAACACAACATCGCAGCAGCGCGCGCGGTGGCGAACTCGGTACGCTCGACACTCGGCCCGAAAGGGATGGACAAGATGCTCGTCACCTCACTGGGTGACATCATCGTCACGAACGACGGCGTCACAATCCTGGAGGAGATGGACATCGACAACCCGACGGCCGAGATGATCGTCGAGGTTGCCGAAACGCAAGAGGATGAGGCTGGCGACGGGACGACGACGGCAGTTGCCATCACAGGTGAACTCCTCAAGAACGCCGAGGAACTGCTCGAACAGGACATCCACCCGACGGCCATCATCAAGGGCTTCGCGCTTGCTGTCGAGCAGGCTCGTGAGGAAATCGACGACATCACCATCGACGTCGACCGTGACGACCGTGAGACGTTCCGCCAGATTGCCCAGACATCGATGACGGGCAAGGGTGCCGAACAGCACAAAGAGGAGCTGTCGGACCTCATCGTCGACGCCGCCGAAGCGGTGACAGTCGAGGCTGACGACGGCTCGACGATCACTGACCTCGCGTTCGTCAAAGTCGAGACACAGACTGGTCGCGGTGCCGGAACCTCCGAGTTGCTCAACGGTGCCGTCCTCGATAAGGACCCTGTCCACGAGGATATGCCGACCGAGTTCGAGAACGCGAACATTCTCATCATCGACGAACCGCTCGAACTCGAAGAGACCGAGGCGGACGCCCAGGTCAGTATCACCGACCCGAGCCAGCTCCAGACGTTCCTCGACCAGGAGGAGAAAGAACTGCGCGAACTGGTCGACACCATCGTCGACCTCAACGTCGACGTCGTTCTCTGTCAGAAAGGCATCGACGACATGGTCCAGCACTACCTCGCCAAGGAAGGGATTCTCGCGCTCAAGCGCGTCAAGCGCTCGGATGTCGAGTTCGTCCGCGAGGTCATCGGCGCGGACATCGTCTCCGACCTCCACTCCGCCAGCGGCGAGTACCTCGGACTCGGCAACGTCCGACGAGACGAGGCAGACGAACTGTTCTACATCGAGGGCGTCCACGAGCACTCCCACGGTGTGACGCTTCTGCTGCGTGGATCCACCGAACACGTCGTCGACGAACTCGAACGCGGCGTCGAGGACGCACTCGATGTTGTCGGCATGGCGATGAGTCGGGGCGAGGCACTCCCCGGCGGCGGCGCACCGGAAGTCGAGGTCGCCACCCGTCTGCGCGACTTCGCCGACAGCGTCAGTGGCCGCGAACAGCTCGCAGTCGAGGCGTTCGCGGACGCACTCGATATCGTTCCACGCGTGCTCGCCGAGAACGCCGGTCTCGACAGCATCGACACACTCGTCGACCTTCGCGCAGCCCACAGCGAGGGCAACGAGCGCGCCGGGCTGAACGTCTTCAGTGGCGACATCGAGGATACGTTCGAAGCGGGCGTCGTCGAGACGCCGAGCGCCAAAAAGCAGGCGCTCACCTCCGCCAGCGAGGCCGCCAACCTCGTCCTCAAAATCGACGACATCATCGAAGCGGGTGACCTCTCCGGCGACGATGACGATATGGGCGGTGCCGACATGGGCGGCATGGGCGGTATGGGCGGCATGATGTGAAATTGCGAGCGAAGCGAGCGATTTTCTAGCGGCTGTGGCCGGTGTGTCCGGGCACTCATCATCGACCTTCGGTCGATTCTTCGTGCGTTCTGTACCTATCGTGATAGCGGAGTAGATAGTTTTATTACACTTCCGTGAACCACATCACTGTGTAATCATGGTCGAAGCAATTATTGGACTCCTGATAGCGCTCGCACCGCTCGCACTGATGCTCCTGACGCTCGCGGGGATGTGGACGACGTACGTGAAAGCGAACCAGCCGGGGTGGGCGGCCATCATCCCGATTTACAACATCTGGGTGTTGCTGAAAATCGTCGACCGACCGGGCTGGTGGCTGGTGCTGTTTTTCATCCCACTGGTGAACCTCATCATCGGTATTCTGGTGATACTCGACCTGGCGAAGGCGTTCGGGAAAGGTATCGGATTCGCACTCGGACTGCTGTTCTTCCCGTTCGTGTTCTACCCGCTGCTCGGGTTCGGTGACGCCAGATATCGGAAGTCGACCCCGTACTGATCCGACGGATTTCTGTCCGGCAGTATATATACCCATCTGAGCGTACTCCGAAACATGCGCGAGGTGTACCTCATCGGGGCAGGACAGACCGCGTTTGGTACCTTTCCCGAACGGAGCTATCGAGACCTGTTCGCCGAAGCCTACGAACACGCCTGTGACCGAGTCGAGAACGGTATCGAACCCGAAGAGATTGACGAGGCAGTTGTCGGCTCACTGGGCGTCGGCGGGCGACAGCTTGGTCTCTCTGGACCCGCGGTCACCGAACACGTCGGTCTCCACAACGTCCCGTGTACGCGCGTCGAGAACGCCTGTGCAGCAGGGGGGTTCGCACTCCGCCAGGGTGTCCAGGCGATTCGCAGTGGAATGGCCGACGTCGTCCTCGTCGGTGGATACGAAATCATGACCGACCTCTCTAGCAACGTCACGAAGTACTGGCTGGGCGTTAGCGGCGAGACCGAGTGGGAGCGCCTGACCGGAACGACGTTCTCCGGCGTGTACGCACAGATGGCCCGCACCTACCTCGACACCCACGACTGCACCAGAGAGGACCTCTCGCGGGTGGCCGTGAAAAATCACGCCAACGGCGCGAAGAACCCGAAAGCACACCTCGGCTTCGAGTGCTCGCTCGACGACGCTGTCAACGCCCCCGCTGTCGCCGACCCGCTCAATCTCTATCACTGCTGTCCGACCTCCGACGGCGCGGCCGTGGCCTTGCTCGCGAGCGAGACTGTTGTCGAGGAGTTCACCGGCGAGCGCATCCGAGTCGTGGGTGTCGGTGGGGCCAGCGACCACGTCGGTCTCGCCGAGCGCGACAGCTACATCGGTCTGTCCGCGACCGAAACCGCCGGAGAGAGCGCTTACGAGGAGGCCGGAATCGGTCCCGAAGACCTCGACTTCGCCGAGGTTCACGACTGTTTCGCAATCGCGGAGTTGCTCGCCTACGAGGACCTCGGATTCTGTGAGCGCGGCGAAGCCCCACAGCTGTTGCGTGAGGGGAAAACCGACCCCGACGGCGAGTTGCCCGTCAACACGTCGGGTGGACTCAAATCCAAGGGCCATCCAATCGGTGCGACAGGGACGGGACAGGTCGTCGAGGTGTTCGACCAGTTCACCGGACAGGCGGGCGAACGACAGCTCGCAGACCCCCGCTACGGTCTCACCCACAACGTCGGCGGAAGCGGCGGCGCAACCGCCGTTCACATCTTCGAGAACGAGGGGGTGGGTCGATGAGCTGGACACCAGTCGAGTGCGTCGGTGCATACGTGCCGAGATACCGACTCCCGGCAGAAACCGTTCGTGAGGCGTGGGGGCAGTTCCACGGTGCGGGCATCACCCAGACAGCGGTTCCAGCGGCGGACGAGGACACGCTGACGATGGCCTACGAGGCCGCCACACGTGCACTGGCAGGGAGTGCAATCGAGAGGGATGGAGTCGGACGGCTGTTCGTCGCAACGACAACACCTCCGGCCGAGGAGGAGGCGATGGAACCACGGCTGGTCAGCATGCTCGGACTGGGTGCAGAGACAGTGACACGCCAGTTTACCGGAAGTACTCGCGCTGGCGTCGAGGCGCTGGTTGCAGCGTGTTCGTCCACCGACGCACACTCCACTCGGCAGTCGACGCTTGTCGTCGCAACCGACGCACCAAGAGGCGCACCGGACAGTGAACACGAACACGCAGGCGGCGCAGGAGCGGTCGCTACGCTGGTAGATTCATCTGGTTCGGCCCGCATTACCGACGTCGCCGAGCACGTAGAGGCGTACCCCGGAACACGATTCCGACTCGCGGGGTCGACAGAGACGACCGGTCTCGGTGTGACGGGCTACGACAGAACGGCGTTCATCGACACGGTCACAGAAGCCGTCCGAGGGCTGGAAACTGACCCATCGGACGCCGATGCAGTCTGCCTCCAGTCGCCGAACGGCAAGCTCCCGTACCGTGTGGCCGGTGCACTCGGCGTCGAGACCGGCGCAATCCAGCGGGGAACGCTCGTCCACGAGGTCGGTGACACCGGCGTTGCGAACCCGCTGCTTGGACTGATTGCCGCGCTCGAAGGCGGTGCAGAACGGGTCGTCCTCGTCGGATACGGCTCCGGCGGGGGGGCAACCGCGCTCACAGTCGAACTTGACGGTGTTGCACTCGAAACCGAGGGTATTGCACCCGAAATCGAGGAGATAGAGTCCGAAGCGACGGTAGACCTCAGCTACGGAGAGTATCTGCGGATGCGTGGCGACATCACACCAGGAGAACCGGCAGGTGGTGGTGCTTACGTCAGCGTGCCGAACTGGAAGCGGACGATTCCACAGCGTCACCGACTCGCGGCAGGTCGCTGCCCGGCGTGTGGGACACTCTCGTTCCCCCCAGACGGTGCCTGCACTGGCTGTCGAACGCTCGTCGATTACGAGGAGGTGACGCTTTCCGGAACGGGAACAGTCGAGACCGCGACCACCATCGGACAGGGGGGTGCGCCACCCGAGTTCGTCGAACAACAGGCGCGAAGCGGAGCCTACGTCAGCGCCATCGTCGCCCTCGATGGGCCCGATGGGACCGAGACCGTCTCAATCCCCACACAGGTCGTTGGAGCGGGTGCGGAGAGCGTAACTATCGGTGACGCTGTCGAGGCGACGATTCGACGAATCTACACGCAGGAAGGAGTGACGCGCTACGGCTTCAAAATGCGTCCGACAGCGTGACTGTCGGCGTTCGACAGCGACTATAGGAATTATCGCACGTCATCAGAGATTTCTCGCTGTACGTCGCAGCGAGAATCTCTGTACAGGTACGATAATCCCTATATCACCGCAGTCTCAGTGAGCGACTATCACCAACGAGCGCGTTCGCCACACCGGTGCCGAAGGCGAACGCGAGCCGTCTCGCACCGCCACCGAGTCGCTGTGGGAGCGAGTAGCGGGGTTCGAATCGCTCGACGACCACGGCAGTGTCGAGGCGCTCTTCGAGGTGGTCGAGAACGTCGTTTCGAGTGCCCAGCTCGTCGACGAGTCCCTGTTCGAGCGCCTGCGTTCCGAGAAACACTCGGGCCTCAGTCTCGCGTATCTCCGCCGGTTCGAGGCCACGGCGCTCGGCGACGTTCTCGACGAACTGGTCGTAGTAGCTGTCGACGATACCCTGGAGATACTCGCGCTCGTGGTCTTCGAGCGCTTTCAGCGGCGTACCAGCGTCCTTGTACTCGCCCGCAGTGAGTTGCTCGTATTCGAGTCCGACCCGCTCGACGAACTCCGCTGCTGTGACCCGTGAACCGACGACACCGATGGAACCGACGATGGTTCCCTCACGTGCCCAGAGTTCGTCACACCCACTCGCAATCTCGTAGCCGCCGCTTGCACACACGTCGGTGGCGTAGGCAACCGTCGGCCCGTCGAAGCGCTCTGCGGCGAGTTTGATGTCCTCGCTCGGGACGATCTCACCACCAGGAGTGTTGAGTTTGAGCAGCAGTGCCCTGACGCTCCCGTCGGCGTCCGCCCGCTCAATCTGCTCGACCAGACGGTCGGCGGACGCGCCCACAGGCCCTGCCGCGAGCGGACTGCTGCCGTCCGAGCGGGTGATTGGACCAGAGACTGTGACCTCTGCGACGTTGTAACTCGGAAACAGGCTGCTG
>PUMG01000278.1 GCA_003551265.1 Halovenus sp. | reverse complement strand
GTTGACGCCGGGGATTTCGTTCACCTTCTCAATCAGCCAGTCGATGCTGTTCGTGATCGAATCAATAACGGCCTCGGTGGTGTCTTGGATCCCAAACAGGTTGTTGTCCCAGACCTCGCGAGCGACTCGTATAGGCGGATAGAATCGCTCGACCGCGTCTCTCGCACCAGCCAGCCGGCCAGTCAGCCAGTCGACACCGTCGCCCGCGCGGTCGGCGAGCCACGTCACCGTCTCGACGGGATCAATCCAGCCAGAGTGCCACAGCGCGCCAAAGCCTGCGATAAGGCCGGCGAGGGGCAAGAGAATCGGCAACAGCGGCGCGGCCGAGGCGACCACACCGGTGATCGATGGGATCACCGCGCCGAAGTTGATCGTCGAGAGCGCGATCGCCGCGATGCCGAGGCCCTGCATGGCCGGCGCGGCCGCGTCGAGCGGTCCGAGCATCCCACTGGCCTGCAGTCGGATGTCGTCAAACGACGACCGCAGACTGTCCATTGTCGTCAGTGAGTCGTTGGCAGCTTCCGAATGGCTTTCTGTTGAACCGGCCGCTGCTTCAAGTGCGGTTTGTTGCATTTCAAGCTCTTCAGTCGACAAGCCCAACGATTCCATCAACGCGGCCTGATCACCCTCCGCCTCGTTGGCTGCCTGTCGGAACTCACGCATAGCAGTGCGCGAGTCCATTCCTTTCTCCTCAAGAGCAGCCATGAACGCGGCGGTGTCGTTGACATCCAAACCGAGTTCTTGGATTTCGGGGCCGAGTCGAGTGACAGTCTGGGAAAAATCGTCAACGCTCATCATCGTCTCGCGTGCGATGAATGTGAACGTGTCCATTTCGTCCGTGAGGTCTTCAGCCTCACCGCCCATCGCCCGCAGCGCGGGGATGGCGTTACTTGCGATTTGCTCCGCGCTACTGCCGGTGGCATCGGCCACCATGTCAGCCGCGTTCGCTGTTTCGGTCAACGATTCTTCACCTCGCACACCAGCCTGTGCCAAAACGTCGAGAGTACCCGACACATCGCTGAGTGGGAAGGTGGCGTCTGACAACTCGGTCGCCAAGTTCTCAGTTTCGTCGGTGGTCATGCCGAGAGTGGCCGAGGTCCGCCCAAGCGATTCGCGGAGTTCCTGCGTCTGGTCGAGCACACTTTGCGCTGCGGTGCCGACGCCCGCGAGCGCAGCCCCCGCGACCGCCCCCGAAGCGTCGAACTCGAAGAGCGAGTTATGCGTGTCTTCGGTCGACTCTGTGAGCATGTCCGTCGCCCCAGACGCGTCATCGACACCGCTTACATAATCGGCGGCATCGAGGGCAAGCATACCCTCTAAGTTGAAATCTGTCATTGTCAAAAACTGCTGTTTTTTCGGTTTCCTCTGCCGTTATGGCGTCATCGGTTTTTTAGAACTGTGCGATCAATCAACCGCGGTTTGCGGCTGTAGCGGCGTCATCGTTTCCCAAGTCTGGTGACAGCCGTCTTTACACAACGTGACCAGGTTCCCCATGCTGTTTTTCTCAGCGTCGTCGTTCATCTCACGCGCGGGCGTGATGTGGTGGATGTCATGTTTTTGCCCGAACATGTCGATGTGCTCGGCCTCAGTTCGACCGCAATGCTGGCAACGAGCCTGGTCTCGTATTCTGACACACGTCTTTTTTTGCCTGTTCCAACCCTCACCATACGATGCACGACCGCCGTCCCACAACGGGTGTGCCTCGCCGGTGAGGTTTTCAGCCATCCAACACCCGCGGCACTCGCGGCTGCAAAACCTCGCTGTCGATTCCCGGTGGGGCATAACATCGAAACCATCGCCACATTGGTCGCACGTCAGATTCACATTTTCTTTCGTACCGGTCGTCGCGCCTACATATGAACTCCGACAAGACCGGCTGCAAAACCTACTCCGACTCGCGCTCGATTGGCGGCGTGTGTAGGCATCGCCACAGGATTCGCACTCCAGCTCAACACGCTGCTTGTGCAGCGGGTGGTCTTCACCTTCGAAGTACCAACCACTACGCTCGAATCCTTGCCTGCAATCTTCTGAACAGAAGTGGTGGTCGGCCCTTTCGTATCTGCTTTTGGTCTTCCATGCCTCGTCGCCACACTGTTCGCAGTCAAACCAAACACGTTTCTGTAAGTCGGGGCGTTCGCCAGTCAGGGATTTGTGCTGACAGTCTTTTGAACAATACACGTTCTCGTAACGTTCGACCTTCGACTGGTGCCGCTCAACCACACCACCGCATTCCGCACACTCCGCCTCAACAAGGCCGCCAGTCCATTGTGGGTGCTCCTCACCGCTAAAAGTCAGATCGGCTTCTATCTGACATTCCTGGCTGCAGTACTTACGGTCGTTGGTTTTGTAGTCATTGAACGTTTGACCACAGTTCTCACAACTACACTCTTGTTTTGATAACGACTCATCATGGACTCTGGCGTGGTGCATTCGCATCCCGCGGTTAGATTTAAAATGATCACGCCCGCAAGTCGGGCACTCGTAGGACTCTTTACTGTCGGCGTCTGATGTACTCATGCGTTTGGCCTTCCCAAGCGCGTCGGCGGGTGTTTCCGCACCCGTCGGTTTTGATGCCGAATCCGCGC
>PUMG01000169.1 GCA_003551265.1 Halovenus sp. | reverse complement strand
TCAACCTCACCGCCACCAACACCGATACGGGTGAGAGCGAGGTCGTAGCGAGTCAGGAAGTGACGGTAGGGCCCGGGAATTATCTCTTCGGTGGGATCAACGTCAGCTTCGCTTTTGAGGAGGCTGGCACCTACGACCTCGCTCTGGGTGACCGGGACGCCAATACTGTCGAGGTCGAACCCGCCGAATCCGATATGATCGTCATCCAGGCCTCCAACTCCAGGGTGGAGATGGTCGAAGGCGAGGAGATGTACGTCGTCGGCAGCGTCTACCAGAACGGCACTATCGAGGGGCCCGAAACGGTCAACCTCACCGCCACCAACACCGATACGGGTGAGAGCGAGGTCGTGGCGAGTCAGGAAGTGACGGTGGGGCCCGGAATGTATCTCTTCGGTGGGATAAATGTCACCTTCGCTCTTGAGGAGGCCGGCACCTACGACCTCGCTCTGGGTGACCGAACTGCTGGTACCGTCGAGGTCAGCGAACCGACAGTCGAGCTGTCGGCGGTCGAGGTCGAGGGATACAGCGAGGCCTTCGACCCCGAGAGCGACACCGTGTTGATGTACGCGGGCGAAGACGCTACCGTCTCAGTCGACATTGACGCTGACCTGGAGTTGGAGACCGTGAACGTGCTGATAAGTTCACTTGAGAGGGCCTACGTCCGTGCGTTCGAGGCGAACCACGAGGACGGCGAGACGTGGGGGACAACGATTCCGCTCGCCGACATCGGGGACGACGGCCGGTACGAGGTGTCAGTGGTCGCCGTCGATGATCTCGGAAACGCGGGGACGGCAGATGCGGACACGCCCCTCGTCATCGACCGTGACGCGCCCCGGTTGTCGGCGACGCTGGAGGATGTCGACGGCGAAAGCGCGACGGTCGTCGTCGAGACCGACAAACCGCTCTCGGAGCCACCCGAAGTGGATGGCGTGTTCACCGCCCCCGATGGGTCGACGGAGAATGGGTCGGTCGCGATGCTTCCGGTCGGTGGAAGCGCTACCCACTTCACTGGCAGCTTTGCCACCGGCGAGACCGGCACGTACGAGATAACGAGCAGCGGAACTGACCGGGCAGGAAACGAGGGAAGCGACGACGCATCCGTGACCGTCGACACCCAGCTTACACTTGAGTCGGGGCCCATCGAGATTGAGGGCACTGGCACGGCCATCGACTTCACCGTCGCGGACGGCGTCGACGAGGCCGTCATCACACAGGAGCTGTTCGCGTCGCTCTCGGAGACCACCGCCAACGCGAACCTTGCGGAGGGCGACCTTGGCGTCGGTTTCATCACCGCTGAGCTCGACAACCTGCTCCATTACTATCTCGACGACGGGACCATCGAGAGCGCGGATATCACGATGGCTATCGACGAGACCGAACTCCCTGACGGTGTGTCGGCTGACGACGTTGAGTTGCAGTACTACGACGACGCAAGTGGAAGTTGGACGAGCGATCCCATTCTTGACTCGACTATCGAGTACGACGGGAACGACCCGTTCCTGTCTGCCTCAGTCACCGGCTTTTCGACGTACGGTCTGTTCGTACCCCCCAGTGACGGGACACTCCACTTCTACGATCAGGAGCTTGTGGATGGAACAGTCACCGTCGAAAACGTGGCTGCTGAGCAGGACTCGACGATCTTCGTCACGTACACAGACGGCGACGAAGAGACCGTTGCAGGGCTTACTACTGTAGACACTTCCGATGGTGAGGATGTTCCGGTTGCTATCGAGGACAATGCAGGCATCCCGGGCGAACACACTGCCTGGTTACTCGCTGACGACGATATCCCCGGTGACATTGGCATCGGCGACGACGTGACACCGATTGCAGGTGACGCACTCGCCTCCGACAGTGCTGAACTAACTGCATCCCTCGAACCTGGTCTTGAGTCGATCGAACTCTCGGTTGAAGAGACGACGCTACTTGAGGGTTCGACCACACAAGCAACAGTGACAGCGACGTTCGACGATAATTCAACCGCAGACGTCACCGGAGATGCAACCTTCGACAGCAGCGATACTGGAGTCGTGTCGGTTAATGGGGCGACGTTAACGGCTGAGGAGGCTGGGACGGCGACTGTGACCGCCACGTACGAACAAGAAACAGACAGTGTCCAGATAACCGTCAACACAGAACCGTCCGCTCCGGCTGACTACGCCAATAGCGAGGGTATTGTCGATACCTCCGGCCTGCTCAACGCTATCGGTGACTGGCGCGGTAACGTCATCGAGACGAGTCTGCTGCTCGACGTTATCAACGACTGGCGCTCTGGTGAGGTTATCACGTAACCCGGTCTTCTCTGGTCCGTGGGTGTACGGAGACGGCAGGTAGAGGTAAAACATATAACTGAGTATATTGTATCTGTACAGTAAATATTATCAAGTAACAATAATCGGGGAGAACGGCTCGAGAAACAAACAGTGAGCAGACTGTTGCTGGTCGTCGTGTGGGTCTGTACGCTGTTAACTCTTGGGAGTGGGTTCGTCGCAGCGGACCACTCCGTAACGAGTGAAGACAACGTCTTCGGCGATGAACCAGCGTCTCTGAACGCATCGTTCACGTACGACCCCCCAGCGCCAGAGG
>PUMG01000177.1 GCA_003551265.1 Halovenus sp. | reverse complement strand
GGTATCCACCTCCGGACGCAAACCGGAAGTGGCGGAGCGGACGACGCGCTCGTCGAGAATAACACGCTCGATGCCGTCGAGACTGGCGTTCTGGTGTCGCAGGTCAGCGACACCGAAATTCGAAACAACGTCATCACCGAGACGAGTCTCGACGTCGAGTTGAGTGCGGCGAGTACGGTCTCTGTGTTCGACAACGAGTTCGACGCCGGAGTCGTCATCGATGGGTCCGAGGACACGTTCTCACACTTCGACCACGAGATGGGCAACAACATTGTGGGCGGTGACCCGCTCGTCTTCGTGAAAGATGCGGATGATCCAGACATTCCGGCCGATGCCGGACAGATACTCGTCGTCGACTCGACGAACGTCGAGATATCTGACTTCGAGTTCGACGGCACTGCTGCGGGTATCCAGGTCGCGTACAGTCCTGACGCCCTCATCACCGACAACAGCGTCTCGAACACCACCAGTCACGGCATCCACGTCTGGTCATCGAACGCAGCGACCGTCTCCGACAACGAACTCCTGAACAACGGGGAGACCTCGCTGGTTTCGGGGATCGGTGTTTACGGGTCGACGGACGCTGTGGTGAGCAACAACAGCGTGACCGACGGCGATGGACGTGCGCTCAGCGTTGGCTCCTCTCCGGAGATTGCCATCCATGAAAACACGTTCGCCGACAACTACGCCGGATTCCACCTCGTGGGGTCCGACCACGCGACCATCACGAACAACAGTATCACGGGGACTCATCACGACGGTACACCCTCGAACTTCCGGTCCGCGATTCTCGTTATTTCGAGTGAGCACGTCGAGATACGTGAGAACACCATCACCGACAACCACGTCAACGGCATTCACGACAACCGTGGATCAAACTCACAGTACGTCGAGATTACCGACAACGTCATCACGGACAACGGTAATCGGGGTATTTACTGGACGAGGAGCCACGATGCGACGATTACGAACAACACGGTCACTGACAATGGTGCGGCGGGCATCTCCGGCCCGATGAGAGCAACCGTCACGAACAACACGGTCACTGGCAACGGGGACGGCATCGAGGCGTCTCACGACTCCCTCGTCAGCGCCAACGTCGTCGAAGATAACAGTGGACACGGTATCGACGTGAACGCCGACTCGGTCGTGCGAGACAACACGATTGCCAACAGCGGTGGTGACGGTATCTTCCTGCGCAATTTCGACGGCCAGACCATCGAGAACAACGTTGTCAGCGGCCACGACACCGACTTGCACATTTACGAGACGACAGATGTCACCGTACGTGACAACACGTTCGAGACCGGCGTTGCGCTCCGGAGCTGGAGTGTCGACGTCGACGAACTGACTAGTCACTCGTTCGTCAACAACACCGTCGGTGGAGACCCGCTGGTTTCCGCGCACGGCTCGGACGACCCGACGATTCCAGCTGACGCCGGACAGGTCATCGTCACGAACTCGACAAACGTCGACGTCTCCGGACTGACACTCGAAAACGCCACCGCTGGTGTCCAGGTCGCGTTCAGCCATGGGGTGAATGTGAGTGACAACGTCGTCACGAACAGCACTATCTCACTCGAACGCGGAACGTTCACCTTCTGGGGGTCGAACGATGTCTCGATTCACAACAACACAATCGACGACCTGCGTGTGCGCTCTGTCGGTGTCGAGGTCATCGAGAGCGAAGACGTCGACATCTCCAGTAACACGATAACTGCTGGTGAGTGGGATGGGGTCGCCGTCGCGGACAGCAGCACGGTCGCGCTGACACACAACGACATCGCCGACAACGCACGAAACGGCATTCACGTCGACAGCGGTGATGCGCTAGCTATCACCGAGAACACGGTCTCAGACAGTGCCAGCAGCGCCATCTCAACTTCTCTCGTCAGCAACGGCGAGGCGAACATCTCGGACAACACTGTCACGGGCAATAACGACGGCATCGTGGTTTCGGGGCTGGGATGGAATGCGCAACTCGTCGACGTGGTCATCGCCAACAACGTCGTCGAGGACAATTCGGTCGTCGGTATCCAGGTTGAGGACGAAGCTGTTGATGTTCGGATCGTCGACAACGAGATTCTGGGTAACGCAGACGGCGTCGTCTACGACGACGTCAACCCCGACTACTACCTAAACGCCACCGATAACTGGTGGGGCGATTCGAGCGGGGCGAGCGGCGGTGTCACTGACCCTGCCACCGGGGCGGTCGCTGACGGGAGCGGTGACTCCGTCGACGAAAACGTGCTGTTCGACCCGTGGCTGGACGGAGAACCCTCCGACGACGTCTTCTTCGACGTCACCATCGACTCGACGAACTCCCCGGTTGATGAGACCGACTCACTCACTGTCGTCGTTACGGTCGAGAACACTGGCAGTGACCCTGGAACACAGACGGTTTCGCTCGCGGACTTCGATGACGGCGTTGTCGACAGCACCGGTGTGACGCTCGACGACGGCCAGTCGACCACAGTCGAGTTGACGTGGGAGACACAGGAGGGAGACGCCGGAACGGACGACATCACGGTCACGAGTGAGGACGACTCCGCGACCGAGACGGTCACCATCAGTGAGTCAGAATCACAACAGATTGTTATCACAGAGCCAGGAGTGTTCGAACTGGAGGAGGACCTCACGTTCTCCGACGGTGAAGACGCGGTCATCGTCGACTCCGATGACGTCGTCTTCGAGGGGAACGACCACGCTCTCATCAGCGAAAGCGGGGGGACGGCCATCACCGCCACCACCGTGGAGAACGTCACCGTTCGTGACCTCACACTCGACGGATGGCGCTATGGCTTCGAGTTCGAGCACGTCGAGGACGCACACATCGAGGCAGTCACCGCAGACGACATCGGTCAGACTGGCATCTGGCTGAGCACCGTCTCGAACAGCACCATCCAACACAACACACTACTGGAGAACCGCGACGGCATCGTCCTGCGTGAAGGCAGTCTCGGCAACATCCTCGAGAACAACACGGCCGAAGACAACCGTCGGTACGGAGTCGTTCTCAGAGGCTCCGGCGAGAACACACTGACGAACAACACGTTCTCATACAGTGAGTCACACGGCGTCAGAGTCAATCCAGACTCGAACGAGAACACCCTCGTCGCCAACAACGTGACGGGGACTGGTGAGGACAGCGAGTTCGGCTTCACCATCGAAGGCGACGAGAACGAACTGCGAGACAACGTCGTCAGCGAGACCGAACGCGATGGCTTCCGTATCGTCGGTGACGAGAACACGTTCGCACACAACACGGTCACAGGAAGTTACCGCGAGGGAATCCGTGTCGTCGACGGTGACCGGAACAGTTTCGAGGGCAACACAGTCACTGAAAGCGACAGTCACGGCATTCGGCTCTGGAACGCCTTCGATAACACCTTTGTGAACGACACTGTCTCTGCCAGCGGCGAGTTCGATGTCTACTTCTTCGATGGTTCGTCGAACAACTCTGTTACCACCCTTACGCTTGCGGATGGAGTCAACGAAACGACGCTCTCGCTCGACGGTGTCGATGTCGGAGTCAAAGCAGCCGACTCGGTCCTGGCGCCCCCGCCTGATCACGTGCCTCTCGGGGCGTACTTCGTCGCGACTGACACCGATTTCAGTGCGACGCTCGACGTCGAAATTCCGTACGAGACGGACGAACTCGGTGACATCGACCCAGAGACGCTCTTACTCTGGTACGCTGGGGAGGGTTCCGAAATGTGGGACGTGGTTCCCGGTTCGTCAGTGAACACGACAGCACAGGTCGTCACAGCGGAGATCACTTCGTTCGCGACGTTCGGCGTCTTCGGCGAGGAGCCCGACACGGAACTGGACGTTCTGAACGCATCTGTGAGCCCCACTGCAGTCGAACCCGGCGACAGCGTGACCGTCAACGCCACTGTCGAGAACGTCGGCTCAGGGGACGGTAATCTGACGGTCCCGCTCGAAGTAGACGGGACTGTCGAAGAGAGCAAGACCGTCTCTCTGGCGGTCAACGAGACGACGTCTGTCTCGTTCACGCACACATTCGACGACGTCGGAGAGTTCGACGTCTCTGTGGGGAGTGTCGAGGCAGGCACCGTCTCCGTCGTCGAAGGTGCCGACGTCATCGTCTACGGGGCGAGCGTCGATTCGACCACTGTACAGGACAACGAGACCGTCACAGTGACCGGATACCTGTTCAACGATGGGTCGGTTCCAGCGACCGAGACGGCCGCACTTTCGGTCGACGGGGACGTCGTCGACGAAACGAACGTCACTGTCGAAGGTGGTGCGATAACGTCGGTCGAACTGGAGTGGGAAGCGTCCTTGCCAGTCGGCAAAGACAACACGAGCGTCGACCTCACGCTCGATGGGTTCTTCGTCGAGACGGTGACGGTAATGAATCAGTACTCCGACATTCAGGTGATTGCGGCTTCAACGTCGGAGACTGAACTTATCGAAGGCGAGCAGACGCACGTGGTCGGGAGCATCTACCAGGCCGGAAACATCGAGGGGACTGAGGAAATCGAGTTGACGGCGACACACAACGTGACCGGCGAGACCGAAGTCGTGGGCACGCAGAATGTGACGCTCTCGCCAGGGTTCTATCACCTGGGTGCGCTGAACATCACGTTCGAACCGGATGAGCCGGGACAGTACGACCTCGAACTGGGCGAGCGAAACGCAGGCGGTGTCGAAGTGGAGGCGGCAGAGTCGGACATTCAGGTGATTGCAGCTTCGACTTCAGATGTCGAGCTTATCGAAGGCGAGCAGACGCACGTCGTTGGGAGCATCCACCAGGCCGGGAACATCGAAGGACCCGAGACAGTTGAGTTGACGGCGACACACAACGAAACCGGCGAGACAGAAGTCGTGGGCACACAGAATGTGACGCTCTCGCCCGGGTTCTACCATCTGGGCGCACTGAACATCACGTTCGAGCCGGACGAACCGGGACACTACGACCTCGAACTGGGCGAGCGAAACGCAGGATGGGTCGACGTGGAGGCGGCGGAGTCGGATATTCAGGTGATTGCAGCGTCGGCCTCCGACATCGAACTTATCGAAGGCGAGCAGACGCATGTCGTCGGGAGCATATATCAGGCCGGAAACATCGAGGGAACCGAAGAAATCGAGCTGACGGCGACGCACAACGTGACTGGTGATACAGAGGTCGTGGGCACACAGAATGTGACGCTCTCGCCCGGGTTCTATCACCTCGGGGCGCTGAACGTCACGTTCGAGCCGGAGGAGGCGGGATACTACGACCTCGAACTGGGTGAGCGAAACGCAGGCAGTATCGAAGTGGAGGCTGCGGAGTCGGACATTCAGGTGATTGCAGCCTCGGTCTCGGACATCGAGCTTATCGAAGGCGAGGAGACACACGTCATCGGAAGCATTCACCAGGGCGGGAACATCGAAGGAACCGAGGAAATCGAGTTGACGGCAACGCACAACGTGACTGGTGAGACCGAGGTCGTGGGGAGTCAGGAGGTGACGCTCTCGCCCGGGTTCTATCACCTCGGGGCACTGAACGTCACGTTCGAGCCGGAGGAGGCGGGATACTACGACCTCGAACTGGGTGAGCGAAACGCGGGTAGCGTGGAAGTGGAGGCGGCGGAGTCGGACATTCAGGTCATCGGCGCGTCCACGTCAGATATCGAGATTACTGAAGGCGAACAGACGCACATCGTCGGGAGCATCTACCAGGCCGGAAACATCGAGGGGACCGAAGAAATCGAGTTGACGGCGACGCACAACGTGACCGGGGAGACGGAGGTGGTCGGGAGCCAGAACGCCACGCTTGCACCGGGATTCTACCACCTGGGTGCGCTGAACATCACGTTCGAGCCGGAGGAGGCGGGATACTACGACCTCGACCTGGGCGGTCACAACGCAGGGACCGTGTTCGTCGAGGAACTCGTCACCGATATCCAGGTGATTGGCGCATCGACCTCGGACGTCGAGATTATCGAAGGTGAGCAGACACACATCGTCGGGAGCGTCTATCAGAACGGGACGGACGAGGCGACCGAAGTGATCGAACTCGTTGCCACAGACGAGAACGGAACTGAGACTGTGGTCGGGAGTCAGGAGGTGACGGTTCCACCAGGGGCGTACCATCTGGGTGCAATCAACATCACCTTCGAACCGGACGAGCCGGGCTACTACGACCTCGAACTCGGAGAACGTAGCGCAGGATGGGTGGACGTGGAGCCAGCGGTGTCCGACATTCAGGTCATCGCCGCATCCACGAGTGATGTTGAACTCGTCCAGGGTGAGGAGGTGACACACGTGGTCGGGAGCATCTACCAGGCCGGAAACATCGAGGGGACCGAAGAAATCGAGCTGACAGCGACACACAACGAAACCGGTGAGACCGAAGTTGTGGGAACGCAGAATGTGACGCTCTCGCCCGGGTTCTACCATCTGGGCGCACTCAACATCACGTTCGACCCGGACGAGCCGGGACACTACGACCTCGAACTGGGTGAGCGAAACGCGGGCTGGGTCGACGTGGAGGCGGCGGAGTCGGACATCCAGGTGATTGCGGCGTCGACTTCAGATGTTGAACTCGTCCAGGGTGAGGAGGTGACACACGTGGTCGGGAGCATCTACCAGGCCGGAAACACCGAGGGGACAGAAGAAATCGAGTTGACGGCGACACACAACGAGACCGGCGAGACCGAAGTTGTAGGGGCGCAGAATGTGACGCTCTCGCCAGGGTTCTATCACCTTGGTGCGCTGAACATCACGTTCGACCCGGACGAGCCGGGACACTACGACCTCGAACTGGGTGAGCGAGACGCAGGCTGGGTCGACGTGGAGGTGGCGGAGTCGGACATCCAGGTGATTGCAGCGTCGGTCTCCGCCCTCGAGCTTGTCGAAGGTGAGGAGACGTACGTCGTCGGGAGCACCCACCAGGCCGGAAACATCGAGGGGACAGAAGAGATCGAGCTGACGGCAACCCATCAGGAAACTGGCGAGAGCGAGGTGGTGGGGAGTCAGGAGGTGACGCTCGCAGCCGGATTCTATCATCTAGGTGCACTCAACATCACGTTCTCACCCGAGCACACCGGGACGTTCGACCTCGAACTCGGAGAGCGCAACGCTGGTTCTGTCGAGGTCAACGAAGGAAGCGTCGAGCCGAAAATCACGGCCGTCAACGGCTACTCGGAAGGTATCGACCCGGAGACGGAGCTGGAAACAACGTACGCGAGCGACGACGCGTCCGTCGACATCTCGGTCGAATCGGACCTCGACATCGACCAGGTGACGTTGCTGGTCAACTCGGTTGATACGACCTACACAGTCGGTACAGAGGCGACTCACGTCGGCGGTGAGACCTGGCAGGCGGACGTGCCGTTCGACGACATCCCCGACGACGGAGCGTACACGCTGTCAGTTATCGCAATCGACGTACTCGGCAACGCGGGTCTCGATAATCCACCAGTCGTGATGATTGACCGCGAACCACCGTCGATGGCCGCGACAGTCGAAGATGTCGACACCGAGGACGCAACGGTCGTCGTCGAGAGCGACGAGGCGCTCTCTGCGGTGCCGGACGTCGAGGTCGAACGTCCTGACGGCTCGACACTCACGCTCTCGATGACCGAAGAGACACCCACCCGGTTCACCGGCGTGCTCGAATTCGAGGACTCGGGCAACTACACGGTCGAAACCGTCGGCACTGACCTGGCTGGAAACGAGGGAACCGACACGGCGTCGGTCGTCGTCGACACCCGATTCACGCTCGCAGACGGTCTGATTGGACTCGAAGGGACGGGAACGACCGTCGAGTTCACTGTCGCCGACAACGTCAGTGACAGCCTGCTCACCGAGGAGTTGTTCCTCGCGTTCTCGGAGAACACTGTCGATGCGAACGTCGACGACGGCGACATCGGTGGCGGATTCCTGACGGGGGACCTCGATGGACTTCTCGACCAGCACTTCGAGCAGGGAGCAATAACGAACGCGACAGTCTCGATGGCAATCGACGAGGACGCACTCGGTGACGCCGACGCCGAAGACGTCACACTCAAGCACTACGACGCGGCCGACGACACCTGGAGTGCGGTCGACTCGACGGTGACACAGATAGGAGGTGACCCGTTTGTCGTCGGTGATGTGACGAGCTTTTCGACCTATGGGGCGCTCGTGTCGGACACGGACGCGCCGACGCTCGTCGACGTCTGGCCTGCACCGAACGCAACGCTCAGCAGTGACGACGGGACAATCCCAATCGAGTTCGAATACGTCGACACACTCTCCGGGGTCAACCTGACTTCGGTCGCGTTTGCCGTCGATGGAGTGGACGTCACGGATGCCGAAGCGACCCAGATAACGTCCGAAACCGCAACACACACACTCGACGTCGAACCTGACACGGCCTACACTGCAACGGTGACTGTTGCGGACCGGGCTGGAAACGAGGAGACGTTCGAGACGAACTTCGAGACGGAGAATCCCGACGCCCACTTCGGAGTGAACATCACCGACACGAACTCACCAGTCGACGCGGGCGAGATGCTCACCGTCGAGGTCGACGTCGAGAACGACTGGGGACAGAGCGACACGCAGGAGATTGTCTTCGAGGTCGAGGGGGTCGAGGAAGATTCGGTCACGATGACGCTCGACGGTGCGGAGACGAAAACGGAGACGTTCACTTACGAGACAGACAGAGACGATGTCGGTGAACTCGAAGTGGTTGTTTCCAGCGCCGACGAGGTGGCAACCGAGACAGCCACCGTCACCTTCGGTGTCGTCACGTATGCTGACGGTGATGGCGTCGTCGACACTGCTGGACTCCTGACCGCAATCAGTGACTGGCGCAGTGATGACATCGAGGCGACTACGCTTCTCGATGTTATCGACGCCTGGCGGTCTGGCGACCCAGTCGTCTGAGAGAAATTACTGCCCCTGTTCAGGGGTTCTCGCTGTGTGGCGAAAGATACGACGTTATCCGAGGCGTTCGTCGAGTTCGTCCTGAATCGTCTGCCACACGTCCGCTGGCGCTTGCTCACCGTCGATTTCGACGAAGCCGTCGTGCTCGCGGTAGCGTTCGATTACCGGTTCGGTGTTCGCCTCGAACACGTCGAGACGATTCTCGACGGCCTCGCGGCGGTCGTCTTCGCGCTGGACGAGTCGCTCACGGACCTCACTGTCTTCGGGCATGTTGAACTCGACGTGGTAGTTCTCGCCTGTTTCGGGGTCGACCCGTCGTCCGGTGAGGCGGGCAATCAGTTCGTCGCGCCCAACTTCGAGCGAGAGAACGACGTCGAGGTCGGTCATTCCATCGAGTTCATCAGCCTGTTCTGGATTACGGGGGTAGCCGTCGAGGATGAACCCATCCGCGTCGGCAAGCGCTTTCTCCACGATGGCGTTGACGACTTCGTCAGGGACGAGCTCGCCAGCGTCCATGTACTCGCCCGGCGTGTCGTACTCCATGTCCAGGTCGCTGATATCCATCTGTTTGTTCGAGCGGAGCGCATCTCCCGTCGTGACGTGTTCGATGTCGTACGCCTCCGCGATGGTTCGGCTCTGGGTCCCCTTGCCCGCACCGGGAGGTCCCATGATAAGAACTCGTGGCGCTGTCATACGCTCACCTTCCACTCCGGTGGTTAAATCATTGTCCAAATCTCAGCCGTCTCGCCAGGCGTCGATGACGTCGAGCAGGAGACCTGTGTCGACGTCGTCCTCCCGCCAGTGGTCGATGGCGTCGAGCAAGCCATCGGTCTCGACGACGCCACTCTCGTTCGCATACGTGAGGACGCTGTGTTCGATGTCGACCGTCGAGAAATCCGACGTATCGTTGCTGGCAAGTTCGAGTTCGACCTCGCCTGCGTCGTTGTCGAGGGTGTCGTGAGTAACCGTCGTGGTCGTCTGCTCACTGTCTTCGAGTGTGGCCTCCGTCGAGTTTGCCACTGTGTCGTTGACCGAGAATGTGACTGTCTGTGTTCCCGTCTCTGTGCCAGTGTTTTCGACCTCATACGTCGCCGACAGGTTCTTACCATGTGAGACGTTCGGCGGAACATCGACGAACCCCACATCGAAGAACGCTCCGTCCTCGTCGTCGACGGTGAGTATCGCGCTGTCGTTTCTGTCCTGGCTCTCGACGACAACCACTTCACCGTCGTCGCCGCTGTCGACGGCGAACGTGAAGTTGGCCGTCTCTGATTGCCCCGCGTCGAGTTCGACGTCTTCGACGCTGTCTCGGATATCGCCGTCGATTGTCGCAGTGATGTCCTGTGTTCCTGTCTCCATGCCGACGTTCTCCACCCCCGTGACGATGGTCACGTTTTCGCTGGCGTTGGCGGCCAGCGTGCTCGCGTTCTCGTCGATCTCCACGTCGAACGTGGCTGGTATCGGATCGACTGTTATCTGTACCGGGTCGACGCCGTTGACCGAGATAATTTTCATCCCATCCTGACGTAGTTCGTGGTCGAGGTCGACAGTTTTCACAGCGTCGGCGTCGACAGCGACGGTCTCGTTGTCCACGACCTCCTCACCGACCTGATATCTGACCTCGAACTCCCCTGACCGGTTGCCGTGGTTGGCCACGACGGCTTCGGCTGTGAGAGTGTCACCGACGAACAGGTCTTCTTCCGCAGGGTCAGGGTCGAGGAAGTACGCGCTCACTTCGATGTCCGCAGCGGTCTCGTCGATGGAGATTTCCGTCGTCACCGAGTCGTTCTGTGTTTCGAGCGTCTGGTTGTAGGTGCCGGGTGCGAGATTCCCCGGAATTTCGAACTCTATTTCGGCGATGTCTTCTTCCCCGCCGTCGAGTTCGAGCGTCGTGTTCGCCTGCAGGACAGTCTCGTTATCCTGGATGGATTCTTCGTGGACTGTCCCATCGCCGGTTTCTGTGGTGAGAGAGTCGTCTGTATCTGTGACCGCTGCAGAGTCGTTCGCCTGTGCAGCGACGTGCTCGACGGCGTTGACGAGAACTGTCTCGCCCTCGGGTGTAATGTCCTCAACGTCACTGAAGAAGTCGTACGAAAGCGCGTTCAGCAACACCTCGTTGTCCTCGTCGTTCACGCCGATACCCGGTCCTTCGGCTCCGTCGTCGCTCGGACTGTAATCGACGTCGGCGATGACGTCACCGCTGTAGTCGTCGAACCACGAACCCCACGAACTATCATCCTCGTTCAGGACGACCGTGTCCCCTTCCTCACCCACCCCGTCGAATATGGGATGGTCAGCTGTCAGCGTCACCTCGGCCGGCTTGCCATCAGTTCCGATTCCTTCAGAGTCCCACTCGGCGGGGTCATCACGGACGTTGTGCATGCGGTAGACTCCGTCAGAATACTGTTCCTCAGATGCGCCCTGGTGGCTGTCCAGGTAGACGGCTCCCTGATTGTCGCCCAGGGAGTCGAGGAAGTCGTCGGCGAGACCGTCGCTGTCGAAGCGCTGGATGACGAAAACGCTGTAGTCGCCTGTCACGTCGAGCAACTCCGTGTTGTTGACCAGGTCGACAGTGTTGTTCCCGAACTCGGATTCGAGAATCGCGGTGATGTGCGCTCCCTGGCTCGTGTCGCGTTCGTCGTCCACGACGACGATATCGTCCGGCGGATCGTCAGGTGGGTCGTCGTCATCCCGCACCGTTATGTCGTAGGTGATGTTCTGCACACCGGTGGCGTTACCCACGTTCTCGATGAGTGGTTCAATCGTGACGTTGTGTGCCTGTCCCGCGCTCTCTGGCAGGTCGTCTTCGACTATTTGAAAGTCAGCTGAATCTGTCTTGTTCTCCTGTGTGACCACGTCAGCCTGACCTGCGCCGCCTGCGACTGATACCGCTACGACACCGACTGTGACCAGCAGAACGAGGAACACGAACACGAGGCCAGACCGCGGGGTCACTCTGTTTGTAGACAATCCATTCATTCTGTTATAATTTCACATACGGTTATATAAAATATGAGTATGAACTAGATAACAGGCTCCCGACCGTATTCAAACCATAAAGTCTGTCGGTCACCACACTGCATCGACTCGGCCATCACAGTGGTTCGACTCGGTCACCGCAGCGCGTCGAGTCGGAACTCGAACGCCCCGACGGGGACTTCGAGGTCGTGTTCGACGATGACTTCGGGGTGAAGTTCACCGACGACGCCGACCGTCT
>PUMG01000032.1 GCA_003551265.1 Halovenus sp. | reverse complement strand
TAGGGGATGTCGCGCCGGGCCTTGACGATGTACGCACGGACAGCGTCACCTGCCCGGGCCGGGAAGACGAGATTCCCGGTCTGACTGATGAACACCGCACCGGTCAGGAAACCCCAGCGCTCGCGGTAGCCAATGCTCGCGAGGATGTCCCGATAGCGCACGCCCCGCAGCGGCCACGAGAGGAGGTACACGACGCCACCGAACGCCACCAGCCACGGGTCAGCGCTGGCGACACTCTCGATGACCTCCGAGGGGTCGAGATACACCGTCATCAGGGCGAGCGCGACGAGAACGAGCAGGCTGCCAGCGGTGAGCGTGACGGTCCGGGTGATGCGCGGTTCGACCGAGAGTTGCCACCACGTCCGGATAATCTGACTCCCCATCCCGAAGACGTCCCGCACAAGGTCGACCTTGGAGTCGCCTTTGGGGGTCCACTCGACGGGTAGTTCCACAACCCGGTAGCCTGCGCGCTGGGCGCGAACCAGCACCTCGGTGTCCCAGAACCAGTGTTCGTCCTCGACATCATCGAGTAGCGCAAAGAGCGCCTCGCGGTCGAACGCTTTGAAGCCACACTGGTGGTCCTGCAGTTTCGAGCGCAAGAAGAGACGAACGAGTCGGTTGTATCCGAAACTCGGAATCCCGCGTTTCGCCGGTCGGTCGGCGTCGCTCTCGGGGAGCCATCGGGAACCGGTCGCGATGTCTGCCTCGCCCGAGCGCACCGTCTCGACGAGCGCTTCGAGGTGGCGCATATCTGTTGCCAGGTCGGTGTCAAAGTAGACGAGCGTCTCACCACGGGACCGCTCGAAGGCGTATTCGAGCGCCCCGCCCCGTCCGAGTCGTTCGTCGGAGTGGATGTGCCGGACAGCGTCGTGACGGCTCGCCAGTTCGTCAGCAATCTCCGGCGTTCTGTCGTCACCGCCGTCCTCGGCGACGATGACCTCGAAACTGCCCGGCGAGAGAAACGAAGCGAGCGTCGAGAGCGTCGTCTCGACTGTGGATTCGAGCGTCTTCTCCTCGTTGTACGCAGGGAGAACGACACTCACCTCGACCCCTCGACTCATTACCGGTTGTCGTCTGGCGGCGAGTAAGAACTTTCTGGATACCTCTGGCTGCGAAACATACATACCAGAACCGACACACGTGAGCGTATGGACAGAGAGATGAGTCGTCGCGCCCTCGTCGGTGCACTCGTCGGGATGGGTGTCGGTGGGCTTGCACTCTCGCCAGCACGCGGACCACTCGGCCAGTTCGCCCCACTGTCGGGGTCGGTCTGGGAATCGGCACGCGATAGCCGGGAGGAGACCGTCGAGAGCCCGTTCTGCCCGGCCGAGGTCCGATTCGACGACGACGGCGTCCCTCACGTGAGCGCAGACGACGAACAGGCGCTTTATTTCGCAGTTGGGTACACACAGGCGACCGACCGCCTCTTCCAGATGGACCTCCAGCGCCGTCTCTACCGTGGCGAACTCGCCGCAGTCGTCGGAGACGTTGCGGTCGACTCCGACCGATTTCACCGACAGATGGCGTTTCGTGAGGCGGCCGAGGCGACAGCGGAGCACATCGAAGGAACGCAAGCGGTTGCCGCCGTCGACGCGTTCGCCGAGGGCGTGAACGCAGCACTCGAAACCGAGTCGCTCCCGCTGGAGTGTCAGCTGCTGGAGTACGAACCAGAGCCCTGGAGTCGGGCAGACACAGCTCTCGTCGAGAAAATCATCGCGTGGGAACTCACCGGGAGCTTCCGGACGCTCCGGGTCGAACTGGTGCGCGAGCGCCTCACAGAGTCGCTCTCGCAAGCGCGTGGCGAAGCGCTGACCGACGAGCTGTTCCCCGGCCGTTTCGACCACGACGCGCCCATCATCCGAGACCACCACGATGTCGGACGGTTCGCACTCGAAGACGAAGGCGGCGAGAGTCAGCGTTTCGAGGGTTCGAGGGAGACTCAGCGTCGAGACATCCGAGCACACAGCGCCCCCGAGAAGTCGCTCGTCGACTGGCTCGGTCGGTTCGAGTCTCCACCAGGAGTTGGCTCGAACAGCTGGCTCGTCGGTCCTGAGCACACTGCAGGCGAGGGACCTATCGTCGCGAACGACACACACCTGGCGTTGCAGGCACCACCGACGTGGTACGAGATGCACCTCGACGGTCCCGACCACCGTGTACGTGGTGTGATGTTCCCCGGCGTACCGTTCGTGGTGATCGGAGAGAACGACCACGGAGCGTGGGGGTTCACTAACGCGGTCGCAGACGTCATCGACTTCTACCGCTACGACCACGATGGTGAGCGCTACGTCTACGGGGAAGACGAACGTGAGTTCGACATCGAGACACAGGAGATAGTGGTTGCTGACGGCCCGAACGAGGAGGTGGCGGTGAAGAAATCAGTCCACGGTCCGGTCGTCGAAGAGTCCGAACAGCACGTCGGTGTCTCCTGGACTGGACACACCGCGACGGATACGACGCTCGCAATGTACGACATCAGCCACAGCGAGGATGTCGGCGACGTTCTCGACGCGCTCGAACAGTTCGACTCGCCCACGCAGAACCTCGTCTACGCCGACCGAGACGGGCGAACGCTCTATCACATGACTGGACGT
>PUMG01000209.1 GCA_003551265.1 Halovenus sp. | reverse complement strand
CCGACGCTGCCCTTCCCAATGTGTCTTCAGCCACCGACGAGAAGGAGTGTAACCGCGAGAGCGAACAGGACAGCAACAGTTCGACCGAGACGGCGGGGCCAACCGTCCAGTCATCCGAAGACGCACTAACGTTCACAACCGCAAGAGCAACCGGACGGACAGGTCTGGCACGTTCCCGACGGATAGAGACAATCTTCGTCATTCGTCGAGGCTATTGCTCACTGCGCGTATCTGGGAAATCAGCGACGGTATCTCCTCGATAACGGTCATCCAGACGATGTGAAGATTGACCGAAGAGTAGCCGTGGATGAGTCTGTCCCGCATACCGGCCATCTCCGACCACGGGACATCTTCGTGCTCCTGGCGCAACTCTTCTGGGATGTTCTTGGCTGCCTCACCGATCACTTCAAAATTCCGGAGTACTGCGTCGACCGTTTTCTCGTCGTCGGTGAACTCCTCGAAGGTCATGTCAGCAGTATACCGACGGATTTTCTCGGCAGCGTGAAGCATATCATCGAGGTAATCGAGCACCACCGTCATACATACCGGACATCGTCTGCGACGCGGGCACCGATCCGTGGCCGCAACGACTCTCCCGTGACCAGGTCGACATCGACTCCCAGCCGGTCAGTGAGTTCGTTCTCGAGTCGAACGAGGTCGAACAGCGTCACGGGTTCCTCGAACGTGACGAGAACATCGAGGTCGCTGTCGGCGTGCTGTTCCCCACGGGCGTAGGACCCGAAGATTCCGAGTTCGTCGATGGGATACTCTTCGGCGAGAACTGGCTTCAACTCGGCCAACTCCGCACGGAGTTGCTCGGATTCAGGCATATCGAACAGTTGGACTGACTCGGTTAACTGTGTTACGCTCACTCGCACTGTCGGCCTCCCTTTCTCACGGGTCGCTCCGCTCGCGGCTTCCGCTGGTCGCCGCCCGCACATCGCTAGAACTTTCGCACGTTCGGTGACCTCCCGTTGCTCACGGCTCGCTTCGCTCATCGGCGACCGACCAAGCATCAGAGACGGCGAGCGCAGCGAGCAATCTGTTCATAACGAACTTCCCTCCCGGTCCTCAAATTCAAGTGGATCGATTCGGCTCACAATTCCGTCGAAGTCATCATCGAATGTTAAAACATAATCAATACCGTAGTGCTGACTCAGCGCCACCGTTGTGGCATCGGTGAAACTGAGGCGCTGGTCGTCGTACTGCTCGAATACATCGATTGCATCTGCGAAACGACCATCGGACACGCGCAACAGATTGTATGTCTCTGGATATGGATCGACACCCCGCAGTCGCTCTCCTACCTGTTTCGCTGCCTCAAATGAACCGCGCCTGAGTGTTAATGTCACGGTCTCGTCGTAGATGTAATCACTGATGTAGGGCTGGCCGAACGTCCCGTCGTAGACCAGGTCGAGAACGTCACGTGCCGCTTCGTGTCTTTCCGCATCAGTGTCGTGGTCGGCATACAAAACGCCTGTATCGATAAGAACAGTCATCCGTACAGGATGTCGTCAATATCTTCTTCAGCCGTCTCGACTCCGGAGCTGAACCGACCACGACGCATCAGTTGCTTCTGCTCGTCCGTGAGCGGGACTGTCGATCCCCGGAACGAGTCGATGACCGCATCACGTGACTCGTATGCATCGTCGATAAGCCGTGACAGCAACTCCTGTTGGGTCACGTTCCGCCCAGTTCGAAGTCGTATCTCTGCCTGCAACTCCTCGAGCCGTGACTTGGCGTCTTCGTCGACTTTGACTGCTGTCGTCATATCTACGGGTTACGTCTGCAACGTAGTAAACATTGGTACCGAAACCCTCGCTCGTTTCGCTCACGGGTCGTTATTCGCGGTTCCCTCCGGTCACCGCTCACTCATACGGTGGCCTCCCTCTGGTCGGCCACCCGTCCCTCCCCGTCCGCACGTTCGGTGACGTCCCGTTGCTCACGGCTCGCTTCGCTCTCCGTTCGCTCATCGACGACCACCTCGCATGACTCTCTCGGGAGCGAGCAATCAGACCCAACTGGTAGCATACAGAACGAGGTCAGAACGGTTCGGAACAGTCCGTTCGATGTGCGAAATTGCAGCAGCGACCTCACCTGGAGTCAGGTCAGTCTGAGGAACAATGATGATACCCTGATGGGACTCGAACTGTTCGAAGTCCTTTGCGTCGTTCGTCAGAACCACTGTATCCTCGGACGTAGCATACGAGATTATTTCCCTGTCTGTCGCTGTTGCACCGAGTTCGTCTACGTCGACGACCCGCGCCACGGTGTGCCCTTCACTTCGAAGTGCTGTGAGAAACGCCCCTTTCACGTTAACGTCCGCCAGTATACGCATCCATCACTCACTGGGGTTCTGTGACGCGCTGTTCTTCGAGTTCGTCCCGGAGCTGTGCCGACTCCCGCTCTCGTTGTCGGCGTCGCTCTGCGCGCGCTGTTTCGCGCTCGCGCATGGCTTCGGCGTTGTCATAAAAGTACGCAAGCGCTTCGAACACCGCTGCAACCTCGATATCGTACTCTGTGGCAACAGCAAACGGGTCCTCTCCGCTGTCGATTACCCGTTGTTTGATGTCGAGAACCGTAATCCGCGTCCCCTCGATTCGGGGTGACCCACTGCGAATCGTCTCGTCACAAACGATCGATACCATACGCCTTCTTGCCCGTGATACCTGATAAACCCTCGCTCGCTTCGCTCACGGGTCGTTATTCGCGGTTCCCTCCGGTCACCGCTCACTCATACGGTGGCCTCCCTCTGGTCGGCCACCCGTCCCTCCCCATTCGCTCAGTGGCGACCTCCCGTTGGTCAAGCCGACACAAAACCGTCGGGTCCGTCCAACACGGCCCGGACACATCCCACACTACCCCTGGATACTGGCGGTAAAAATCCGTAAGGATTTTTGTTCGACAGTCTGCAGCCCTCTCCGTATAGACTCCAGAGACGTATGTCGTGTTCGTCTGCGCTGATGCGGATCTGGCCGCTGTCGCCCACTCGCGAGGACTCCGTGACGCCGTAACTGCTCGTGGTGGGTTCGGTGGCGGTGGTGGAGGATTTAAAGGTGCTGAATCCGGAGGATGGGGTGGCTACAACGGTGGTTCAGGCGGTGACCTTTCGGGATGTGGCGCCGCTAACAGCATGGGTGGCGGCGGTGGCCCGTACAACAGTGGAAGCGAGCCCGACAACCAAACCGAAGCGAACAACGGCGATGGGCTGGTCGAAATCGAGGTCCCTCTACCACCCTCCGTTCAGGTCGACGGTGAAGACGTGACGCTCTCGAATACGACAGTCAAGAACGACGAGTGAACAGAGGTATCGTGAGGAGCAAGATTCTGATCTGGCGATATGTGAGAAGATCGAACGACACCAACACAGATTCGCTCAGTCGTCGTCTCCGTCGGTAAAAGTCGTGTTTGAGAAAGTGACGTCCTCACCTGTGACTTCAGCACCGGTGTAAACGGTGAAATCAATTGCGAACCGACCAGATATTTCGTTCCTGCTATCAAAGTGAGAGCCAACAATTCGAATCCCCCAGTCGTAGCCCTCGTAGATATCCAGTGTATCCGTCCCCGTCTCAGTTTGTGCCGGACTGTGTACAAGACGACACCGCAGTCTGGAGGCAGTCAACTGTTCGAGTTCACCGACCGTATCCAGCCAATGAGCGTCATCGCGTCCACATACCGGTGCGTCATATCTCTCGCGCCGTCTCATCCGCAACATCGAGGGCGGCAGAACCCCGAACCGAACAACTAGAGGTGGCGACCGTAGCGAGTCGTCGTTTGTCCAGACAAGATGTGTCGAACGTCGCCGAGACAGAGAGCCACTCCGCCCTCCAACAGAGAGCAGGCCCCCTATGGAACTGGAGTCTGATGCGTTATACTGCGACAGAATCACCGGCTACGAAGTAAACACAAGAAGAGAGAGTGACGAAGCGCTAGTCTTCTATGTCGAACTCGGCAGTGTCTATCGGATCGACATTGAGCGCGTCACTCGTGCTAATCGATCCGGAGTCATCGAGCTCCTCGATACCTAACGAATCGACACTGATTTCATACGACAGATCCTCCTCGGCACCAACATCACTGAGGTCCATGTCCACTATATCGAAATTAAAGATGAGCTCAGTTGTACTATCGACACCAGAAAGAACTATCCGCGCCGTGTCACCATCGTCAAAGATACTGGTCACACCAGTACTCGGAGTGCTGACACCCACGTTCTCAAGGTCTCCCTCGGGAATGTCTCCGAGGTCGTTGACTGGTGAGATATCGAAGCTCACAGTAGCAATTCTCACATCGTCACGGTTGATGGGGACGGCTAGCTCCTCATCAGTTCCAAACTCCTGAGTTTCGGCACTCTCACCCGCGTCAAGGTTGCTCGGGTCGAACTCACCGGAAGGTATGAGAAACCCCTGAGGGACTTCGAGCGTGAACTCCTCGGTACTGATCGACTCGTCGAGGTTGGTCACGTCATTCGAGCCAACTTCGACGTTCTGGAGATCGATTCCGTAGTCGAACTCCGCGCCACCCTCGGCGATGTGCGTGGAGTTGAGGTCCTCGAGGGTGAACTCGTTGATCGTGACCGTCTCATCCGTGAAATCCTCTAGTTCGATGGTCACGGTGTCGGCACCGTCGTCCACAGTCGTGTCAGCCACATCTGCACCGTCGACGTTACCATCGACAATGCCGACACTCGCATCGTCCAGTAGCACGTTGTCCTCTCCGTCAACGGTGTCCGGCATGTCACTCAGGTCGAAGACGACATCTGCCCTGTCGACATCATCGCGGTTGAACTCGATCTCGAGCGAACTACCAGCGAGGTCCTGGTCTATTTCGGCCTGCCCTTCCCGGAAGTCTTCCGCACCGACGTCACCGTCAGTGGACAGACTCTGGATGGCACTCAACTCGAAGTCGACATCTTCGGCTTCGTCACCACTCTCGAGAGTCTCCTGTTGGGTTCCAGTTGTAACCTCCCAGTCACCCTCTGCATCGCCGGTCACAGTAGCATCAATATCGTACGTCTCGCCACCAGATGGTGCCGACACCGAAAGCAGATAATCCGCTTCGGAGTCGCCATCCTCAAGCGTAACGGTAGTGGTAGCTCCGTTAGCCTCGACTTCAACATCGACGTCCTGATTGACCTCGCCGTCAGGCTCGATCTCAAGCGTTCCGCTTATCGTCGCACCAACCAACTCACCATCCTCGGCAGCGTCCAGCCACGGGGTGAAGTTGACGTTTCCAACCACTTCAGCACCGTCACCTCCGGGACCATCCGCGTCTCCCCACCAGTTCTCGGTCGCATCCACTGCATCAGCGTCCTCGTTCTCGACACCGACATCGTCGGGTGCGAGGTCACCGAAGTCGTTGTTGTTGATAGCCATCGACCCGACGTCAGCACCGTCTGCGACGAGTACACCGGTGTCGACGCCCTCGAACGTGCTGTCCTCGATAGTCGCTCCAGTCGAGCCAGCACCGAGTTCAACACCAGTGTCCGAGCCGGTGTTTATCACCGTGTCTTCGATGCTTGCGCCGTCACCTTCGACAGTGAGCGCCGTGCCGACGCCGTCAGCACCGATTTCGGAGTCGGTTATCTCCGCATCCTCACCCGTGATGATGACTTCGTCTGCAGTGACACCGTCGAGTTCGTTCTCCTCACCGTCGACGATTACCAGCTCTGCATTGACGTTGTCGAGTTCACCCTCGCTCCCTTCGAGCGCCGCAACACCGCCGGGACTCGAACTCGTCACGTTGACGTTCTGGAGCTGGTTGTCGTCACCCTCGTCGGTGTAGTTACCCTCGATGGTCAGGTCGCGGATGGTGTTGTCGTCACCCGTCACCGTCACGTTGCCCACGATCGTCGTGTCGTTCTTGCCTGCGCCTTCGAGCGTCAGGTCGTCACGGAACACCTCGACATCCTCTTCGAACGTGCCCGCGTCGATGGAGATGAAGTCACCATCTTCGGCCTGGTCAACTGCCGTCTGGATGGAGTCGTACTCCATCTTGATGTTCGCACCCGAGCTCACCTCGCCCTCTTCAACGGAGACGTTCACCGTCTTCGTGGCGAAGCCATCCTTGCTGAGTCTGAGGATGTGGTTGTCCTCCGGTTCGGCGTCACCGATGTCCTCGGTGACTGGCAGGCTCGACGAACTGAACGTGAACGAACCGGTGTCGTCGGTCTTCGTCGACGTGAACGGCACACCATCTGGCGAGTCGGTGTACGTGAACACTTCGACCGTCACGTTCTCGATTGGGTCATTCGGACCAGCCATGCCTTCCAGACCGGGGCTGGCGTCACCCGAGGCGATGACCGTCTCGTCACGGCCACCTGCCACCGGTTCGCCGCCCTCGTCGAACGGCGCATCCAGCCACAGACCGAACTCGCTGCTGTTACGCGTAATCACCGTGTCACCGTCGCCGCCCTCACCGGGCAGTCCAGCCTCGTCCGGTCCGTCTTCGTCACCCCACCAGTTCTCGGTGGCGTCCATCCACGGGTCCGGCCCTTCCTCGTTGAAGATGCCGATGTCGTTGCCCGCGATGTTGTTCTCGTTCACCGTGATGTTGTCGACCGCTGTGTCGTCAGCGACACCGAGACCGACGTTGTTGTCAGTGAGGGTGCTGTTAGTTACGGTCGCCGTAATCTCGCCGTCCGGACCGGCACTATCATCGAAGCCGATTCCCGTTCCGTCATTGACAACGTTCTCAATGTCGGAGACGCTCACGTCGTAGATGGTCACGTCAGCACTGCCACCGATGCCGATTCCGACATCCTCACCGCCCTCGACGTCGAAGGACTCTACCGTGACTTCCGCGTCAGCGATTCCTATCACGGGTTCACTGTCGTCTGCTGGCGTTACCACCGGCCGGTCGTCTGCGTCGTAGGCCGTCAACGTCATGTTGGCACCGATACCGACGTTCTCCTCGTATTCCCCGCCGAGCGCTTCGACCGTGTCCTCACCGGATTCAGAAGCGACATAGTTCACCGCCGTCTGAATCGGGTTCTCGACATCCAGGTCGATGGTGTCGCTCGTCGTATCGTTGCCCTCCGGGTCGATTTCGACCGTCTGTTCGGTCTCGTCGAGGTTGTCCGGCGGCGCTGCCAGCGTGCTGTTCGGCACGTCACCCGACAGGTCGACCGACTTCGTCTGGTTCGCAATCACGTACACAGTCTTCTCGTCGACCGTCTCACCCTCTATCTCGTAGGTGACCGCAACCTCTCGACCGTCGT
Organism: Halovenus sp.; assembly: GCA_003551265.1. Classification (GTDB taxonomy): domain Archaea; phylum Halobacteriota; class Halobacteria; order Halobacteriales; family Haloarculaceae; genus Halovenus. The sequence goes on along the minus strand of PUMG01000209.1, from coordinate 4,906 downwards.
CTTCGGGCGAGAACTCTGAGGTCTCCACCAGGTTCGTGACGTCCACCGTCGCGTCTATCTGCGTGTTGCGCTCACCCTCTGTGTCGGTCTGTGCCGTATCGAACTCCACGGCAAAGCCGTCGTCGGAGACCTCATCGTCTGCATCCTCCACGCGGTCGTCCAGCCACGGCTCGAACAGGACGCCTTCGGTTATCTCGTCACCAGTGCCGTCTGCACCAGTTGGCTCGCCGCTCGGACCGGATTCGTCGCCCCACCACACCTGCGTGGCGTTCACGTCGCCAGTGCCATCGTTCTCCACACCGAAGTCGCTGTTGCCGACGATGTTGTTGCGGATCACCGTCACGTTGTCACCGTCACCTTCATCTGTGACGAACACACCGCGCTCGTTGTCTTCGATATCGCTCCACGTCACCGTGACGTCCGCATCGGAGGTTCTGACTCTGACACCATCGTCGTTCTCAGTGATCGAACTCTCGTTCACCGACACATTGGCGAATTTGTCCGACACCGGAGTGCTCACAACGATACCGATATCGTTTGCTTCGATTGTGCTACCACTCACATCAACGTCGGCGTCGTCCTGCACAAGGATACCGTCGTCGTCACTGCCCTCGATTGTGCTGTTGGTCACCGAGCCCACTGAATCTCTCACGGCAAGACCGTCGCGATCGTTCCCCGTAAGCTCACTTTCGTCAACCGATACGTCGCCACCCAGGGTTACACGGATGCCGTCCAGGCCGTTGTTCTCAACGACGCTGTCAGTTACGTCAACCGTGCTGCCCTCAGCGCGGATTCCGTGATTACTGCTGTCAGATATCGTGCTCCCACTCACCGACACTACATCGCCACGAGCATCAATTCCGTCACCAGCGCTGTTTTCTATCTCACTATCAGTCAACCATACCTCTGCACTGTCGGACGTCTCAATTCCGTCACCACCGGAGTCCACTATCGTACTCTCGATTATCGATACCGCTGCATCGTTTTCGATGACAACTCCAACGAGAGTACTATCTTCTATCTCACTGTCGCTCACCCACACCTCTGCATCGTCGGTAGCGACGATTCCAATAAGATTGTTATCTATTGTACTGTCGCTCACTGATATCTCTGCATTATCTTCGGCCACGACACCAACACCACCACCACCAAACAAGGTGGTCTCCATCGTACTATTGCTCACCGACACCTCTGCACTATTGAGTGCCTCGATTGCCTCATCATTGTCCGTGAACTCACTCGCGTTCACCGTCAGGTCCGTCACTGCGCTGCTCGCGTTGGCCGACAGCCCGGTGTCGAAGCCCTCAACGCTCGTCTCTTCGACCGTCACGCCGTCACCGTCACTCACCAGGATACCCTCTTCGTCACCGTCCTCGACGTTGAAGTACGACAGCGTCACGTCGTCTGCCATGATTTCGAGCGCCGCCTCATCACCGTCCTCTGCTTCGAGTGTCGGTAGATCGCTCGAATCCTCGGCCGTCAGCGTCAGGTCCGCGTGCGGTATCTCCACGTTCTCCTCGTAGGTTCCGCCGAGTGCCGTCGCCGTGCCGCCTTCACCTGCCGTGTCCACTGCCTGCTGAATCGGGTTCTCCACGTCCAGGTCTGCATCCGCACTGTTGTTCAACTCACCTGCGTCCGTGATTCTCACCGTCTGGCCAACTTCCTCGCGGTTGTCCGGCGGTGCCGCCAGCGTGCTGTTCGGTATCGTCCCTTCCAGCGTGACCTCCTCGGTGTCGTTCGCAATCACGAACTCCTCGGTCTCGTCGATTACCTCGTCGTCGACGATGTACTCCACCGTCACCAGCCGACCGTCATCTTCTGGCGCGAACTCGTCGGTCTCGACCTCGTTCGTGATGTCCACCGTCGCCGAGATGGTTTCTTCGCGCACGCCCGTGTCATCCGAGTCCACGAACTCGACTGTCACGTCATCGTCGGTGTGTGAAACCTGACTCGCGTTCTGGAACGTGTCGTTCAACCACGGCTCGAAGTCCACACCTTCGCTCACCGACGCACCTGTGCCGTCCGCACCCACCGGCACACCGGGTTCCTCACCGCTCGGACCCGTCTCGTTGCCCCACCAGTTGAACGTCGCGTTCACCTGTGCGTTCTCCTCGGGGTCCGCGTTGCGCACGCCCGCGTTCGGCTCAACCGAGAGGTCCAGACCCTCGATGTCCTCCGCCAGGTTGTTCACGATGAACTTCAACTCACCGTCACTGTCGTCGGCCACGTTTCCGTTCAGCGCCATCCCCAGGTCTTCGAACTCGCTCTGCGTGACAAGGATGTCCTCGTCGAACGTGTTGCCGTCACCGGCACCGCCGACGTTCACCGCCACGCTGTTGTCCTCCTCACCCGCGAACGTGCTGTTTTTCACTTCCGTCGCCCCAGCCGACAGTAACTGGATACCGTCTCCGAAGTCACCCTCGAAGTCCGTCTCGTACACCGTCACGTCCTCGCCGCTGTTGACGCTCACTAACTGGATGTACTCGTCCGCTGGCGGCCACTCTGCAGCCGTCGCATCTGCCGACAGCGTCGTGTACTCCACCGTCAACTCCTCGCTCACGTCTATCGCCCGCGTCGCAGTCGACGTCGGGTCGTCGATGCTAACCGTCAGCGAGGAGTCGTTCACCGTCAGCCCTGCCTGGGCGTCGACGGTATCCTCGTCGACGTCACCGAGAATCTCCAGACCCTCCAGCGTCGTCGTCGCATCGATGATGAACGCCGGAGCTTCCTGGCCGTCAGCGTCCACCGTCGGCGCTGCACCCTCGGCCGCCTCGATTGTCAGGTCCTCGACGTGCGCCGTCACGGACTCCTCGTACGTCCCTTCACGCACCGTCACCGTGTCTTCACCTTCCTCACCAGCGTAATCCACAGCCGCCTGAATCGAGTGCGAAACCGTAATCGCTGCCGAGTCGTTCACCTCGGGCTCGTCAGCAATCCGAATCTCCTGTTCGAGTCCTTCCTCATCCAGCGCCGTCGTCGTCTCCTCTATCGTGCCTTCCATCTCGACCAGTTCGGTCGTATCCGGCACGATCTTCACCGTCTGCTCGTCGAGGATTTCGTCCTCGTCGTCCTCGTTCACCAGCACGTACTCCACGTCCACGTCACGACCCGGCTCCTCGCCCTCCGGCGAGTATTCGACGAGGTTGTTCGTCACGTTCGCGCTCGCCGAAATCGTGTCTCCACGCTCGGCCTCCGTGTCATCGCTCTCGAAGTCGTCCACTTCGAAGTCCTCGTCCGTCACTGGCTCACGGTCCTCGTCCAGCCACGGGTTGAAGTCGACGTACTCACTGACGCCAACGCCCGTCCCGGGTCCAGCACCGCTCGGACCGGTCCGGTCGTCCCACCAGTTCTCCTCGGCCGAGACGTTCCCGCCCGCCAGCTCGACGCCCAGGTTCTCGTCGTCTGCGCCATCGAGGATGAAGTCGTCAGCGGTGAACACACCGAATCCGAACTCACCGACTTCCTCCGTCCAAACCAGGTCGTTCTCCGTGACGTTCAGGTCACCCGTCACCTCGCCCGCCAGTTCCTCGCTGTAGAACGCGATTCCCTCGCGGTCGTACGTGACGTTGTTCCCCACGACCGTCACGTCCTCGACGTCGGCGTCACCCGGGTGGCCGTCCCACCAGGACACCGCCATCGCGTCGAGTGCCTCGATTTCGTTGTTCGCAATCGTCGCATCGTCGCTATGGACGTACACCGCCGTACCGATGCCGTCTTCGACGCCAATCTCGTTCTCGCTCAGTGTGATGCCCTCACCATCGGAGAGGTGCACACCGTGTGCCCGGTTGGTCGTATCTGCTCCCTCGTCGTGAGTCATCCCGATTTCGTTCGCCGACACCGTTACGTCGTCACCAACCACCTTCACCAGCCGGTTCCAGTCAGTCTCGTCGCCGAACTCACCGATGATTTCGTTGTCATCGAGCGTGACATCGTCGGCCTCAATCTGGACGACGTGCAGGTCCGAATCCGCCGACAGCTCGTTCGTCAGCGTCGAACTTTCGAGTGTTAATCCGTCACCCGACACCTCGACTGCCGCGTCGGCGTCGTGCTCACTCGCATCTATCGTCGAGTCACTCACGTGCGCGTCCGTGCCTGCCACGACCAGGTGCTCCGCCTCGACGTTCTCGACGACTGCATCCTCGCTGTCTTCACCCAGCGTCACATCTCCGCCCGGACTCGTCGACGTCACCGTCGAGTCTACCAGTTCGTTGTCCTGGCCGTTGTCCTCGTAGTCACCTTCGATGGTGAACCCGGTCGTCGTCGTCTCGTTCGCGTTCACCGTCAGGTTACCCTCAAGCGTCACGTTCCCTGCACTCTGCAGCGTCACGTTGTCCGTCCCTGCCGGCACCGTCACGTCTTCAGTGTACGTTCCGTTGCCGATTTCGATGACGTCATCGTCTTCAGCCGCGTCCACCGCATCCTGAATCGTCGCGTAGTAGTCGTCACCTATCTGGATCGGACCGAACAGCGTCACCGGAATCACTTCCGTCTGCCCCGGTGCCACGTAGCGCTCGGTTATGTTCACGGTGTACTTCGGCGACTTCTCCGGCTCCTCCAGCGTCACCGTCAGGTTGTACTCCTCGTCGTCGTTTATCTCCAGCGGCGGCAGGTTCTCGAACGACGTCGAACCCAGGTCTTCCTCACCTTCGTCCACCGTGAACGTGTTCGAATCCTCCGGACCGTCCGGACCGAACAGCTTCACCTCCATCACCAGTCCGCTCTCGGGCGAACCTGGGTTCAGCTTCAGCGGATTAGCCTCCACCGACACATCCTGTGCCGTCGCTGTCGCCGTTATCGTCGCATTCGCACCCGGCTCCACGTACGTGTTGTTCACGCCCGCGTCGTAGCCCTCGGCACTCACCGTCACCGTGTACTCCTCGTCCGGCTCCAGCGACGTCAGGTCCTG
>PUMG01000159.1 GCA_003551265.1 Halovenus sp. | reverse complement strand
GAACTCGCGCGAATCAGCGAGAGTCAGTCACAGTTCGAACTGTACGTCGACAGAGGTGGCAAACACCGCTGGCGACTTCGCCACCACAACCGCAACATCATCGCTGACAGTTCACAGGGCTACTCCTCGCGGCAGAAGGCACAGCAGGGACTGAGCGCCGTCAAGCGTGACGCCTTCGGTGCAGCAGTGGTCGACCTGCAACAGTTCGAGGACGTGACCGTCGAGGAGACTGACGACGCAGTCGAGGGCGAGGACGCACCGGCGTTCGTCGAGGAGGTCGAGAGTCAGGCCGCGTTCGAAGCGTACGAGGACAACGCCGGGGAACACCGCTGGCGCCTCCGCCACAACAACGGCAACATCATCGCTGACAGCGGTGAGGGCTACTCGTCGGCGACGAGTCGAAACGACGCCATCGAGCGCGTGCGACTGTACGCACAGTCGGCAGACTACCTTCGCATCGACCCGACGGCGTTCGAAATCTACCGGGATAGAGGCGGGAAGTACCGATGGCGACTGCTCCACAGAAACGGCAACATCATCGCCGACAGTGGCCAGGGCTATGCCTCACGACAGAAAGCCAGACAGGGGCTCGATAGCGTGCAGCGAAACGTCGGCGACGACGGTAACGCCGATTTCGAGGTGTACGAGGACAACGCCGGTGAGCACCGCTGGCGCCTCCGCCACGACAACGGTAACATCATCGCCGATGGCGGTGAGGGCTACGCATCCGAGAGTGGAGCCAACGACGCGGTCGACCGTATCCGCGAGTACGCACCCGAGGCGAACGTCCTCGACATCGGGACCGCCGCGTTCGAAATCTACGAAGACCGCGCCGAAGAGTGGCGCTGGCGACTCCGCCACCGGAACGGAGCCATCCTTGCAGACAGCGGCGAAGGCTACACCGAGCGCAACAGCGTCGAAGACGCAATCCACAGCGTCAAGCGCAACGCGCCAAACGCCGACGTGGAATCGTAATAGTTGTTGGGGAGGTAGCCGAGTATTATCACTCAGATACATTCAGGAGTACAGTTATTGCGTTTTGCCTGCAAGTACTCAGCGTATGGCAGACGAAACAGTCCACGAATCCGAGGAGAAACGCAGCAGACAGGGAATCTCGACGTTCTTTCGCCGTCTTGCCCGCCGACTGGGCCGGGGCGAGAAGGTTCCAGTCGACGACGAACAGACCGTGGCGTTCGACCCGCCAGCAGAGGCTGAACTGGAAGTCGAACTCGAACGCGAGGATGGCAAGATAAGCCTCGAAATCGAGATGGACTGGGAGGCCGAAGACGGTGACATCGACACCGACGCCCACGAAAGCAAAGCCACGTTCCAGGTGTACGAGGACAGCGCCGGGGAGTACCGCTGGCGACTTCGCCACGACAACGGCAACATCATCGCCGACAGTGGCGAGGGCTACGCCTCGAAACAGAAGGCGAAGCAAGGTCTCGAAAGCGTCAGGACGAACGCAGCGGGCGGCCACGTCGTCGACCAGACGAGAGACGAGACCGTCGAGAACGAAGATAGCGGGAGCAAGGCGACGTTCGAAATCTTCCAGGACTCAGAGGAGAAGTGGCGCTGGCGACTTCGCCACGATAACGGCAACATCATCGCCGACTGCGGACAGGGCTACGCCTCGAAACAGAAGGCGAAACAGGGGATGCAAAGCGTCAAGACGAACGCAACGGGTGCCGCAGTCGACGAAGAATAAATCTGCAGATTCTCCGCCTCCGTTCTATCCCGGAAGGAAAATCGTGATGATAGCGACGACGAATCCGGCGAGACCCATGCGGATGGCGGCGACGTACCAGCGCTGTTTCGAGATTGCACCCATGTACGCACCGACAGTGGCGAGCAACAGGATGCCCAGAGCGATCGAAAGCAAGACGGCCTGGAACATCGAGAGGAACACGCCCTCGAACAGGAACGGGAGGAGTGTCACCAGAATGCTGATGACGGGCCCTGTTGCGGCGGCGAGCGCGAGCACGATCTGTTCGTTACGGAAATCACGCGTCAACTGGGTGTCTTCGAGGCTGGTGAGCATCGCAGACTCAAGGCTCGCCTGTTCGCGGCTGGTTTCTGCGCGTTCGATCTCCCAGACGCTCCAGATACCGGACGTGCCGAGACCGATAGCCGCACCGAGACCGATGCCGATGACCATCAGTCCATCCTCGACGCCCCCACCCATGTACGCACCCAGCACCACGCCGATGCTGGTCAGCGTCCCGTCGAAGCCGTTGGCGACGAAGTACCGACGCGAGAGCGAGCGGACGTCCTCTTTGCGGAGCACTCGCCGGATGCCAGCGAGGCGCGCTCGTGGATTCATCCGTTAGCGAGCCACGGGTCCTCGATAACCTCCTGTCCGCAGGAGACCTCATCAACCGAGTGAATCGACCCGCCGAGGTCGTTGATGCGCGCTTCGATAGCGTCCATATCCAGGTCCTCACCTTCGATCGTTACCCGTATCGTCCGGACTTTCTCCTCGATTTCGACCAGTTTCGATGTGACACCGGTGACCGCCTCTTGCTCGGTCAACTGCTCGGTGAACGGGATGATATTCGGCTGGTGGGGCTTCAACACGTCGAGGACGACCCGTCTGATTTTTGCCATACCTCGCCTTGGTGTGCAACCGACAAGTGAGTACTGGTCGCCCAGACGAGGAGAACGAATTACTTTTGACCCACCACCCGCTAGAGCGCTTCGAATGCTATCGAAGGGCTGTGAGCAGTGCGCGGAGGGAGCCAAGATGGTGCTGTTCGTCTACGGCTACTGTGACCAGCGCGACTGTTTTTACTGCCCACTTGGCGAGAACAGGAAGAACGTCACCGACGTCTACGCCAACGAGCGCCGCGTCGAGTCCGACGAGGACGTCATCGAAGAGGCGAAACGGATGAGTGCGCAGGGGTCGTCGATAACCGGCGGCGAACCACAGGAGGCGCTCGACCGGACCTGTCACTACATCGAGTTGCTGAAAGACGAGTTCGGTGAGGAACACCACACCCACCTCTACACTGGTATCACGGGCGGGCGTGAGAACATGCGCCGACTCGCCGAGGCTGGACTGGACGAGATTCGGTTCCACCCGCCGTTCGAGCAGTGGGGTGACCTCCACGGGACGGAGTGGGAAGAGATCCTCTACGTTGCGCGCGAGGAAGGGCTGGTGCCGGCGTTCGAGATTCCGGGTATCCGCGCTGAAGAGGAGTTTCTGGAGTTTCTCGACGAGGGGGCAGCGGAGTACTGCAACATCAACGAGTTCGAGTTGAGTCAGGGCAACTTCCGGCGGATGCAAGAGGCCGGATACGAGCGAAAAGAAGGACACATGAGCGCCGTTGCCGGCAGTCACGAGATTCTCGAGGTGATGGGCGACCACCCGAAAGTGTACTTCTGTACGTCGGTGTTCAAAGACGCCGCCCAGCACAGAAACCGACTGAAGCGAATGGCCTACAACGTCCGACGGCCGTTCGACGAGGTGACCGACGACGGGACGCTCGTCTACGGCAAGACGTGGGCCGACCCCGACCGACTCGAGGAGCTGGGCGTCCCACCAGAGTACTACGCAATCAAGACCAACCACCTCGAACTCGCGTGGTGGCTCCTCGAAGAGATGCTCGAAGCAGGCGACCTCACGGAAGGCGAGATCGTCGAGCAGTATCCGACCGTCGAGGGGACGGTCGTGGAGCGAACGCCGCTGGCGTGAGTACAAATCAGATTTGAGTCTTCAGCGGGTGTATATACTGCTGGTGAGAGCGTTTCCGTATGTATCGGCGACAGGTTCTTGCAGGGGCTGGAACCATTGTGTTGACGACAGTGAGCGGCTGTCTCGATGTGTTCGGGGACGACGGCAACGGGGTCGAGGGAGATGACGACGACCCCATCGATGCAGAGCCGGAGTCGCTCCTCCTCAGTCCCGACAGCGCAGCAGACGTGACAGAGGCAGCATGGATAGGGATGGAACTCGACGAGAGGTTGCTGATGTATCTGGAGGCCGAACCAGCCCGAACTCTCAGGGAATGGGACGAAGAGGTCGACGAGCCGGTGTTCGCCGGGAGAGAGATACTCACCGGCGTGTGGTTTCACGACAGCGTCGAGAGCGCACGGGAGACGTACGACGACAGCCCGTTCCAGTTCGGTCACGGCTTCGAAGAAGAGGAGATTGCTGTCGAGAGCATTACCGGCACGGTCGAAGAAGGATTCACGACCGAGTGGGGACACGTCCTCTTTCGGGACGCAAACGTCGTGGGCGGGGTGTCATACCAGGACGCCAACATCGATGAGCGAGAGTTGCTGCAGACGACGGTTGACCTGGGAGCAGCGATGCACGAGTCGTGGCGAACGTAACTCATCTCCAGAGTGTGAGAGAATGTCAGGCCGTCTCAGAACGCCCAGATCGGGACGAACCGGAAGGTGAGAAACGCACCAATCGTCGCCAGCACCGGCACGAAGTTCTGGATGAGAATCACGCGTCCAGCGGTCGAGGGGTCGTAGAGGTCCGACGCTTTGGGGATGTCTTCGACTTCCTCTTCACCGATTGGTGGTGCAGGCTCTCCTTCCTCTTCGGCAGTCAGCGCACCGACGGAGACGGCCGTCTCTTTCTCGCCACGCACTGCGTCACTCACCGTCGTGGTCCGTGTCGCCCGGCCCCAGCCGAGTCCGATGATGCTCATCGTCGTGATGATGACGAGCTGGACCGGGATACCGATGGCAGACAGCAGCGAGGTGATGGTCGCAGAGATGGTCATCACGACGACAGCCGCGGTGAGCGGCAGGTTCGTGACGTCGTTGCCCATCGTTTCGAGCGTCCGGCGGGCAATGGTGAACGCGCCGATGGTGACAGCACCGCCTGCGAGGAGAACACCCCACTCCATCGACCCGAGGGTGACGGCGAGACTGCCGAGACTCACGTCGCGCTCGAAGTCGAGTGCGCCGCTGCCGACAAGCGGGGCGACCGCGTTGGCGACGTTGCTCGCACCGGAACTGAACGCCATGTAACAGCCGATGGCGATGACGATGAGCGAGCCAGTTATCTCGCGTCTGTCGGTTCCGTCCGCGGCACGAACCCACGGAATCGCCGAGTTTCGTTCGACGACCCAGAGATGTGTCTCCCGCCGGGAGATGGCAATCCAGGCGTTGAGTCGGGGGTAGAAGTATCGGCCAACGATGCTGCTGACCCAGAAGGCGATGACAGGTGCGACAATCCACCACGAGACGATTTCTCCCATCGTGGCCCAGTTGAGCGTGCCCGTTGCCAGTCCGAGACCGGCAATCGCCCCAACGGCCGTCATCGATGTCGATGCCGGAACGCCGAAGAAGTTGCCGACGAACAGTGCCGTCCCGATGAAAAAGAGGATTCCGATGCCGGTTTCGAGCGTGAGGATGCCCTCCTCCTCGATGATGCCCTCACCAAGCGTGTCGACGACTTCCGGTCCGATGAGCCAGCCCCCGATGAAGAAGAAAATCGACATCAACAGGGCTGCCCCGACTTTCGAGATGACTTTCGCACCGACGGCCGGTCCGAACGAAACCCCCGTTGTCGCCCCACCGATGTTGTATCCGACGAAGATGGCAACCAGAATACCGGCTGCCAGTAGTAGTTCGCTCACACCCAGATGCAATGAGGCCAGGATGTATAAATAACATCACTTCGAGTGTGAATCTATATTCCGGGCGCATATATCAAATATCAAACATGACGGGCCGACGTGGCTGACCACAACGGTTTTTAATTCCCGTTCAGATGCTGCGCACATGCCGGACAACCCGTCGGGGAACTCGGGGACGACATCGAATTCGGACGAGCCTGGTCCGACCCCACCCTCAGACCGAATCGTTGCCCTCGACGCGCTCCGCGGATTTGCCCTCCTCGGAATTCTGGTGATCAACATCTGGCTGTTCGCGCTGCCGACTATCGCCTCGTTCAATCCAACGCTGTACGGGGACTTTACCGGGGCAAACTACCTCGCATGGGCTGTCAGCCACATCTTCTTCGAACAGAAGTTCGTGACCTTGTTTACGTTCATGTTCGGTGCTGGGATAGTGCTGTTTCTGGAATCGAAAGCACGAAAGGGTCAGCCGGGCAGGCGGTTACACCTCTCCAGGACGTTCTGGTTGCTCGTTATCGGTCTCGGTCACGCATACCTGCTGTGGTGGGGCGACATCCTGGTCTTCTATGCGCTCTGTGGGTTCCTCGTCGTCTGGGTGTGGCGGTGGCGGCCCAGCCGCCAGCTCGTCCTCGGGACCGTTATGTTCGCACTCCCCTCGCTCATCTACCTTCTCGCAGGTGTGGGCTATCTCTCCCTCGACGAGGATGGCCGAGCCGAGTTGGAAGATGAGTTACTTGCTGCGTTCGGTGCGGAGTTCTCGCCCGAACGGGAAATCGAAATATACCAGGGCGGTTGGTCCGACCAGATGCTACACCGAGCGCCCGCCGTCTTCGAGGCACATCTCTTCGGATTCCCGTTTGAAGCGTTCTGGATGCTCGGTGGCATGATGGTTATTGGGATGGCGCTCTACAAGTGGGGCGTCATCTCCAACCAGCGAAGTACGCAGTTTTACAAGCGTGTCTTTCTCGGTATCGGCAGTCTGGGACTGGCACTCGTCCTCACGGGAGTGTGGGTACGCGAGGAGCTAGCCTGGGAGACCGTGCCAGTCCTCACGCTCGCCTTCCAGTTCAACTACTGGGGTGCGCTGCTTCTGGCAACCGGCTATCTCGCGGGCATCATGTTGCTCTGTCGCTGGCTCCAGGATGGACTCGTTATCCAGGCGTTGGCCGCGGTCGGGCGGACTGCGTTCACCAACTACCTGCTCCAGACCGTCCTCGCAACCTCGATCTTCTACGGCCACGGTCTCGGGTTGTTTGGCCAGCTGAGCCGAGTAGAGTTACTGGGCGTGGTCGTGTTGATCTGGGCGATACAGATCGCACTGTCGATGTGGTGGCTGAGTCGGTTCCAGTTCGGCCCAGTGGAATGGGTCTGGCGGACACTCACGTACCGCACGCGTCAGCCGCTTCGGCTCGAATCATAGAGGGTGAATACAGCACTCCGACTCCGTTTCTGCCACCTCAAGATCGGTGAACCACCTGCTCATCTCACGTGTATGTTGACCGCCATATTCGTTCACAACAGAAGGCGATTAAGAGTACAGTGTTCAGCAGAACTGCCTCTCGCGTCGCACTTTCAAGACTCTCGCCTCAAAAACGGACGTACTATCGTCGCGTTGTGGACAGCGTGTCAGAGTCCGCCATCTTCGGCCCCGCCGCCAACCATCGCTTTCGCTTTCTTTTCGGTGTCTGAGGTCTTTGAATCGTCGTCGTTGCGTTGGCGGTTCTCAGCTTTACGCGCAGTTCGTCGCATTGCAACTGCGATACCGACGACGGCAAGTCCGAGGAACCCGGCAGAAAGCGAACTTGGGCCTCCGATGAGAGCGGTCACTACGCCAGCGCATACACAGAGGACGACACTTTTTCCGTAGATGTTCAGTCGGGGGCGTTCGAGATGACGGGCGAGCATAGTGTTATGTGTTTCAGGGGTTGGTAAATATTTTCCCTGTACTGGCCGCCAGAAAACCCTCGCAACCGTTCTCTGACAGGCGCAAACGAACCAATACACCAAGAGAGCGAAGAAAGATTGAGATAGGGAGGCGACGAAGAGCCAGAAGAGACGACGATGTACCTCTCTCACCCCGTCAGACGGATGCGCGAAGACCCCCTCGAAGGCGAATCAGTGACGGTTGTCGTCCACGTCGAAGACGAACTCACACAGGACGATATCGATGCTGTCGAAACGGAGATAGAGCGCGTGGGTGGGACAATCGAGGACCGTCTTCCCTTCGACGGGTTGTGCGTTCAGGTCGCCCAGGAGCAGCTAGACGACCTCTGTTCGGTTTCGGGACTCGAGTCGATAGAGACGGACAACGTCCTCGGAATACGTGGTGACCCAAGCGAAGATATGTGAAGGGCTTTGGTCCCGCCGCTCCAACACGGCGTATGCGAGTCGAGTTCGACCGAGAGACGTGCATCGGAATGTTTCAGTGTGTCGCGGAATGGGACGCCTTCGAGAGAGACGAGGACGAAGGGAAAGCCGACCTCGCCGACAGCGAGGAGAGAGAGCCTGACCTGTTCGTGCGTGAGGTACCCGAGGATGCGGAGTTCGACGCGAAGTTCGCGGCGCGAACCTGTCCTGTGGATGCCATCGTCATCTACGACGACGACGGCGAGCAGTTGATTCCGTGAGCGATCGGCGTTCATCGCTCACCCGCCAGTACGAAATCTGAGCCTTTTTGTCGATGCTGATAGAACTCTCGTGTATGAGTACGCCAACCAAGATTGTTCTGGGGACTGTCGCCGTTGCACTGCTTCTCGGGCTTGCACTGACGGTCAACGTCGCCATCGGGACGTAGCGAGGGTGGATGTTCACCGAACGAACCCTCGACGACGACGTGGCACAGGTCCGCGAGCAACACGCACCGGAGGCGCTCGTTCTCGACTGTGCGGAGAACTTCGAGACGCTGCCGTCGGCACAGGCCGAAGAACTCCTGCTGGTGACCGACAGCATCGACCCGGCGACGTATCCCGAAGAGTGGCTACCGTCGGATGCACCCACGGTGTTGCGGCGCTACGCGGGGGGTGAGTTGACTGTCGGGATGCCGGGAGATGGAAGCGTCGCCTGGACGACTCAGACCGACCCGCCAGTCGTGATCTGTAAGCCGCTACTCGAACAGACACCCGATGCATTCGCCTCGTTTCTGGTTGCGGAGGCGCTGGTCGAGGTTGGGCTGGGCGAACCCGAGCAGTTTCTGGGCTTCTTCGAGGAGCAGTATCGAGCGTTCGCCGAGGCGAGTCGCGAGTTGCTCTCGCCGGTCGAAACCTACCAGGTGGCGGCCGCCTGCTACGACGCGTATCTTGGTCTCCAGACGCGGGAGACGTTCGCAGCGTGGGACGGCCCGCTGTTCGAGGCGTGGCTCGACGCAGGCGAGCGTCTCACGCCACGCATCGACGACCTGCCGAGCGCGATGGCACAGAGACGGACGAGTTTCGCGGATGCGGCCGAACTGGCCTGTAACGCCGTCAAACACGCCGGTGAACTCCCCGCTCCGTTCGAGGCCCTCAACGCCGCGGTGTACCTGGAGTACGGTCCCGAATACGCTGTGCAGTGGATCGAACGGACCGCCGACGCGCTGGTGGATGCCGAGGGCACGGGCTAACTGTTCGTGCAGGGTATCAGATATCTTACTGGGTTCCTGTCTCGTGTTCAAGCCGAGGCTTCAGCATCTCCGCTGGCGACTGGCGCACGGACCGTCACGTCGAACTCGATGGTCTCATACGGCACGAACGGCTGCTTCGACTGTCCTTTCTGGCGGAACTTCACGATACCGTACTCGGCGAGAATCTTCACATCGTCGTGGACAACCGAGTAGCTTCGGTCGAGCCGGTCAGACAGCTCGGTGATGCTCGGTGCAGCTTCGCCCATCAGTGAGCGGAGAAGTTCGAGCCGACGGTCGGTGAGCAGTCGGCGGATCCCCTCGGCATTCTCGAAGGCCACGACGGCATCCGTTTGCTCGCCAGCTTCGGCGGTGCTGGCTGCATCGAGTGTCTCATCGAATGCATCCTCCACTGACGAGATCGTGATGCGTAGCGTGTTCGGATAGTTCAGGTCTTCGGGCGCAGGGTCGGTGTGGTTATCGTCGGGCATTGATCTGGAACACCTCTCGGCGGAAGCAGGCCACATGGTCGTGGAGACCGTTGAACTCGATGTCCGTCCCCTCATCCCCTTCGTGGCGATGGTGCGGGCCGATGTCGGAGTCGTGGGCATTGTCGTATCGAAGGATCTGCTCGCCTTCGTCCGGAGCGTAGTACTGAAACCGATAGTGGTACCCACCCGGTTTACGCGAGTTCTCGACGGCGAACAACTGGACGCGCGTCCCTTCCTCGGCGTCGACCTCGAAATTTCGGTCGAGCACGACATCACCATCGGCCATGTTGTCCCACGTATTATCATCTATCACCCGATACACTATAATTGTGACGGTCGACCGGATGTTCGACACCCTACCAGTCAGTGTAGTCGAGGCTGGCGGCGTCAAATGCTGTCAGATTTCCGCCGCCAGTGTGGCAATATTTCGCCTGACCACCAGGTTTATATGCTCACACTCTCTCCGTTCGGGTGCAATGACGACAACCGAGGGAGCCTCTGTCACCCGGCAGGGGAGTCGAGTTCTTCGCGGGCAGAGTACCTGCTGAAGAGCAACAGAGAGACGTACAGATTTTCGATACGACGCTGCGCGACGGCGAGCAGTCGCCCCGAGTCTCGTTCACCTACGACGACAAACGAGAGATAGCGGCGGTGCTCGACGAGATGGGAACCCACGTCATCGAGGCGGGGTTCCCGGTGAACTCCGACGCCGAGTTCGAGACCGTTCGTGACATCGCCGACAGCACGAAGACGACAGTCGCAGGCCTTGCACGCGTCGTCGACGAAGACATCGAGGCAGCGCTCGACGCGGGCGTCGACATGGTACACGTGTTCGCGTCCACGTCCGACGTCCAGATAGCGGACTCGATGCACTCGACACGCGAGGCGGTGAAGCGACGCTCTGTCGAGGCAGTCGAACGCGTTACAGAGGCGGGAGTGGAGTGTCTGTTCTCGCCGATGGACGCACCGCGGACCGACCCGGCGTACCTCGCAGAGGTCGTCGAGGCGACATCGGCCGCAGGCATCGACTGGCTCAACATCCCCGACACGGTGGGCGTCTGCACGCCCGAGCGCATGTCGGCGCTCGTCGAGTTCGTCGCCGAGCACACCGACGCCCGCATCGATGTCCACTGTCACGACGACTTCGGACTTGCGGCCGCAAACGCCGTCGCGGGCGTTAGAGCTGGTGCATCACAGGTGCAGGTCGCCGTCAACGGCATCGGCGAGCGCGCGGGCAACGCGGCCTTCGAGGAAGTGGTGATGGCGGCCGAGTCACTCCACGGCATCGACACCGGCGTCGACACGACGCAACTGGTCGAACTCTCCGCACTCGTCGAGGAGCGAAGCCAGGTGCACGTCCCACGGAACAAACCCGTGGTGGGCACGAACGCCTTCAGCCACGAGAGTGGCATCCACGCCGCAGGCGTCATCGAGAACGCCGAGACGTTCGAACCTGGAGTGATGACGCCGGAGATGGTCGGCGCGGAGCGGGCGTTCGTACTCGGTAAACACACCGGCACCCACAGCGTGCGCAAACACCTCGAAGATGCGGGGTTCGAACCGACAGAACCACAGGTCCGAGAGGTAACCACCAGGGTCAAATCCCACGGGTCGACCGGAGAGCGAGTTACCGTCAGCGTCCTCAAGCGCTTCGCGCGGGAAGCGGGGGTCACCAGAACTGGAGAGTCCAGGGTCGAGGCCCGATGATGTCTCGGGCGACCGGTGGCGAATATTTCGCGCAGCGACAGGTATTTATAACGCGAAATCCTCAACCCCGACAGGATGCGACGGCAGACAACGCCGGACGGAGTTTTCGCCGTACCCGTAGCCGTCGCCACGATTATTGTAGGGGCCTAGTCCCCTACTTCACACTCTCCTCAGCGACCCCGTGTATCGACGAACTCCAGCCTGGCTCACAGCGATGCAGTCACCCGGTTCGGAGTTCGAGACGTACCTTCCCAACCACGACCATGCACACACGAACATGAGCGACACAGCAGCAACACAACAGGACGACAAATCGGCGGAGACCGACGCAGACCGGACGGAACCAGCAGGAAGCGAATCGAAAAGCGACCCAGCGACGGAGACACCTCGACAGGTAACGACCGGGGCGGAGTCGGTCGTCGCGGCGCTGGAAGCGGCGGGAGCAGACATAGCCTTCGGCGTGCAGGGAGGTGCGATTATGCCCGTCTACGACGCACTGGCGGAGTCGTCGGTTCGTCACGTGATGATGGCCCACGAGCAGGGTGCAGCGCACGCGGCGGACGCCTACGGCGTCGTGACAGGTGAACCGGGCGTCTGCCTGGCGACGTCGGGCCCTGGCGCGACGAACCTCATCACCGGCATCGCCGACGCGGACATGGATTCGAACGCCATGCTGGCGTTGACAGGACAGGTGCCGACGGGGGTCGTCGGCCACGACGCGTTTCAGGAGACAGACACCGT
>PUMG01000229.1 GCA_003551265.1 Halovenus sp. | reverse complement strand
TCTTCGAGGAACTCCCCTGCCCGACACGCGAGGCTGACCCGACAGTCGAACCCGTCGAGCAACCCACGACCACGCAAACCCAACTCCCGTTCTCAATCGTCCCACCGGACGGCCCAATCAGCCACACGCCACACACGCTTATGGACAGCGACGTGTTCACCGAAGAAGGGGCTGACATCGAGGCAGTCGAGTTCCGCGGTCGAGACTTCGGTTCACGAGTTCACGACTTCGCAGAGGCATATGCACTCGGAGAAAATGTTACACCAACGACTGACGATGCCGACGACGAACACCACGTCAAAACGTTCCTCGACAGCCTTCCCGGCAACTTCCACGTCGAAGAACGAGCAGTCCTTCCCCTGGAGGTGGATGGTGAGCGTGTGACGATATCCGGCATCGTCGATCTCGTACACGAAACACCCACTGAAGTCGAGATTGTCGATTACAAAACTGACCGGACGAAGCGTGCACAAACAGAGAATCGAAAACAACTCAGCGCGTACTATCACGTTCTCTCGGAATGTTACCCAGACAAGACCGTCACAGCAAGTCTCTTCTACACAGCCAGTGGCGAACGAAAGTTCATCGACCCACTCACGCAGGACCAACTACGGGACCTCATCAGAGAGGTCGAAACATGATTTAGTCACCGAAGTCAATCTACTTCCGAAGAGCGTACGATATAGCCGAGCGCTTACTTGTCTGTGAAATAGAACAGTACCATTTCTTTGGGCTGGATAAAAAGTGGATCGTATGATTTGATAATAAATGGGTCGTCAGGATGATGGCCTTTCGTTTCGTTTTCAAACTCACCAGCTTGAAACTGATCAATAAGTCGTTTCAGGTCTATTGAATCAGTTGTCGAAGCATGATTAATCCGTCGAGCATGTCCTCCGAGCGTAATCTGGTGGCCATCACCTGATTCTCTGACGGAAAGTTGCATGTCGGACGCGGCTTCTGTGTACGTGGTCGTCTTTGCCGGACCGCCCCTGATCCACAGTCGAAGGGTAAGTGTTTGCGTCTTCCCGACGTGCTCGCCTAGAACCGGGAACAAGAGTGTCCCGCCCTGATGAGTTGCAGCGAAAATTCGGTTCTCTACTGGCTCTTCATCAACGTACAACCTTGCATTAATACACTCCGTCACGTCGCCTGCCCGTTCGTGTAACAGCGCATCTCGCTGAATAGTCACCCACCCAAGCAGCGTTCCTGGTCGAACTGAGTCGAGTTGCTGCTCACTCGGAATCCCTGCTAACGAAACCTCTATATCATCCACGAAGGGCTGCTCTTTAACCACGTACTCACCGCCGGGAAGCCAGACATTAACCGGGCCCTTGTCACCGTTGAGCCGAACGATGCCACGGTAACTCACCCGTGTCCGCTCTTTCTGCTTCGGGATGGTCGTCGAAACAGATTGAATTGTTCCGGAGCGGAACACACCTGACGGCCGCCACGAGAACGCGAGTCGGTCTTCATCAACCGTTTCAACCAGTCCCTCTGGTGGATTCACCGTCACAGATACCTCCGTCGAGATGTGATCCTCTGGTGATGGTTCGGCCTCGGACATGAACGGATGATCAGGGTACCGTTTCTGACTGAGAACTGGATGAACATCGCCTGGAGTGACACGCCAAGGATCGGTTGGTAAGTACGCTTCAATCTTAAACGGTGAACTCGATTCCAATTCAGGCAACGTGATTTCCGCGTCTCCGTGCTGGATGTATCGACTCAAGAGCCCCTCAATATCAACAGTCAGTGTCTCACCGGCGTCCTCCGGCGGGAGATAGTAATACAGCGCTCCATCGTCACTATGTTCAACGAATCCAATCGGTTGAACTCGTTCACCTCGCCCCGTGTAAAAGACGATATCCTGTGGATCGGGGTCAACAGCCGGATGCGTCTCGACACCCACTCTCGGGAGGTTGCCGAACGGCTCAACTGCTTCCGTAGCTGTGTCGATGCTGTGGAGCAACTGATCAATATGTGGCTGTACATCCGGTTCCAAGATCGCATAGTACGACTGCGTCGTGTCGTGGCTGGCTCGAAGCGGGACGGAGTGGATCTCTTCCACATCCCCAAAAGACGCGTCCTCTATAGACTTCCTCACTTTCCCGTTCCAAATAATTTCGTCGTACGATTCCCATTCTTCCGGGAACGGATCGTTAGCTCCTTCGATTCCCTCTTCAGCTCTGAACTCACTGATTTCACGCGACGTATACTCTAACTCCGGCGGTGCATGTCGCGTATCGGCTGCGAGTCGTACGAAGTCGATAATCTGGTTTGGTTGCCCGGCCACCGATGGGAACGATGCCACAAACCCGTCACCGGTTCGGGTAAAAGAGAGGTCATGTGATGTCCGGTCGCCGGTTATAGTGTCTCGAATACTGAGCGTACCAGTCAGTGAATTAATTGACGGCAACGAATCATTCCACGCAATCTTGACCGAATCGTCCCTTAGCACCGTCCGATCTCGGAGTCGCGTGTCCAACCACTTCTCACTGCCATACGTTTGCGGTGTTCCCGTCCCACCGGCTGTCGCTAGATTCCGCTCAGACGGGTTGATGTAGGCCCGCGGGAGTGCCTCCGTGAATAGGCGATAGAGACGCTT
>PUMG01000314.1 GCA_003551265.1 Halovenus sp. | reverse complement strand
TTCTAGCGATCTTCTCGGCAAGAGACCAACCGAGCTCGCGAGTACCAGTGCTGACGAGGAACTGCTTGCCGCTCTCGAAGAGGCTGACCCATGTGCCGAGGAGACGTTTCACCTTACCACCACTGTCAGACACCGAGATGGGTCCGATATCCCCGTCGAGATTCAAGCTGGAGCGGTTCACCAGAACGACTCCCCCGGCTGTATCGGTATCTTCTGGGAACGGCGCGAGCGCTGTTGAGAGGGACTCTTGTACGTCATCATAGATTTCTCGCCGCACGTCGTGGCGAGAATCTCGGGACAGGTCCGAGACACTCTCTGAGAGGGCTTACCGAGGTTGTAACAATATGGATACAGCGAGTAGCACGTATCGTGTCCAACCGTGGATGTGACAAACGAGTTCGAGGCCAACTACACAGAGAACGCACACAGGCTCGAAATCACAATCCAGCCGAGAGAGCGTTCGGCTATCGCTGTTGAGCAGTCGAAGCTCAGGTGTGGACAGACGGTCGTGTGGCTCGGTGAGGTGGTTGACAGCATCCGGGAGATTCCGGGAGTAGAGTCTGCTTACCCACGCGGAGACACCATCTACTTCACCGTCGCAAAAAAGAACCACGACGTGTTCTCGCGCATTCTGGACAACGTCTTCGCCGTCATCGGAACAGCTCTCGACGAGGCCACGGACCGAACCAGCGCACGGCTCGAAGAGCTTTCGAAATACACGGTTCTGCGAGACGATTCCCCGCACGAGCGGTGATGGCCAGTACTGACGCACAGCGTGGGTCGTCACTCTGGCTCGACGACCACTGCACCCTCCGCTGGAGCCGTCACACCCTGCTGGGTTGCGAACGCATCGTACAGCCGGTCGTAGGTGTCGGTGACTGCCTCGACGATGACTTTCGTTCCGGTGAGCGTCGGCATGAAGTTGGTGTCACCGGTCCACCGCGGGACGACGTGTGCGTGGAGGTGGTCGCCGATAGAGCCACCGGCGGCGGCTCCGCCGAGATTGTATCCCACGTTGTATCCGTCGGGAGCGAGCGCCTCATCCATCGCATCGAGCGTTCGCTGGATGAGCTGGTTCACTTCGAGAAGGACGTCGCGTTCGAGGTCCTGATAGCGTCCGATGTGGGCGTGTGGCACGACCATCGCGTGGCCAGGGTTGTACGGGTAGTTGTTCAACAGAACGTACGCTGTCTCTCCACGAGCGAGCAGATAGTTTTCTCTGTCGTCGTTCTGTTCGGGAAGTTCACAGAAGACACACGTCTCGAACTCCTCGTTCTTGTCGGGTCGTTCCACCCACTCGATGCGCCACGGGGCGAAAATCTGGTCCATGTTACCGCGTCGTCACTTCACACCCGTTCTCGGTGATGATTATCGTGTGCTCTTTCTGGCTGACGAGACTGCCGCGCTTTTCTTTGAGAATCGGGTAGCCGTGGACGATGTTTCGCTGTTTGAGTCGCCGAAGCGTCATCTCCGCCCGGGGAACGTCCAGCCAGCGCGTCGCGAACGGAAGCGTTCTGAACTCCTCTGTAATCTGTTCGAGGGCCTGTCTCGCCTGTCTGTTTCGAACAGAGCCTTCGGTCTCGAGGGCGAATATTTCCTCTTCGTTCCCCTCGGTGACCTTTCCCCTGCCATCGGTCGCGAACGGCTCGATAGCCACGACATCACCAACTTCGAGTGTTACGCCCTGTGGTACTTTCTTGTTCGGAATGTTAGGTGAGGTGTGCTGTTCGTAGTGACCGAGACCGTGACCGGTCAGGTTCACGATGGGGTTGTAGCCGTAGCCCTCGATGGTCCGACCGATGACGTCCCCGAGGACGCTCGTGTCGATTCCTGGCTCAGCCATCTCGATGGCCGTGTCGAGCGCCGCTGCAGAGGCTTCGACGAGTTCGTCGTTGCCCGAGAGGTCGACCGTCACTGCGGAGTCGGCTATCCAGCCGTCGACGTGGACGCCGATGTCGATGTTTATCATCTCCTCGCCGAAGGTCGAACTGTCGTCGGCGCTCGGTGTTCCGTGAGCGGCCTCCTCATCGATACAGACGTTCATCGGAAACGCCGGTTTTCCTCCGAGTTCACGGATGCGTGACTCGACGTGTTCGACGAGTTCCAGATGACTCGCACCGACCTCGATTCGGTCGACCGCCTCTTCGCGAACGGTCTGAAGTATCTCTCCAGCCTCTCTGTGTTTCTCGTACTGCTCACTGTCGAGATCCACATCACTGCTCATATCTGCCCTGGGTGGTGGGAACTGATAGGCCTACCGTTCTCTCTCACACGCTACGTCCTCTCTCGGCAGTCTGCATCGCTGCCGAGTTGAACGCCTCACCTGTTCGACCAGCAGCGTCGACAGCTATGACACCGGCACTCGCGTCGGTCTGCTCGTCGAACTCGGCGATGAGTCGAGCTGCTGCCTCTCCCGGGGCGTTCCCTCGCTCGATAGCATCAGCGACGCGACGTGCGAGACCGAACTTCGCAATCGCCTCGCCTGCGCCAGTCGTGCTGACTGCAGCGTGCTCGGTCGTGTAAAATCCAGCACCAACCTGTGGAACGTCCCCGACACGACCAGCAATTGCACACCAACGCCCTCCCGTCGAGGTGGCAGATGCGAGAC
>PUMG01000214.1 GCA_003551265.1 Halovenus sp. | reverse complement strand
ACCAAGCGGATATCGGATATTGTTCACCAAATGCCACGTGAGCGGATCGGACACAAATGGCATGATAAAACTCGCAATCGCATATGCGGCTGCACTCACCGCCGTCACTAACAACGGAAATCCAGTTACTCGATCGCGATAGCGCCACGAGATCTGTACAATGATAATCGTTACAACCGCGAATGCCGCTTCAAAACCGGAGAAGATGAGTGCAGTGTGGTCCATTCGCGTCGCACTCACTCGTATCTCTCTGCAAAGAGGCTTGAAAACACTTTTTTCTCTGCTGCTTGGAGGTGCTGTGAGACGGTTGGTTGTGAAACACCAAGTTGTTCTGCAATCTCAGTTGCAGAGATCCCCCGTGGAAAGTTGAAGTAGCCACCATAGTACGCATGTTGTAGCACTTCGCGCTGTCGATCAGTGAGTGTCTCGATTGGGTTTTGGCCGGTAGCAGCGGTACTCATTATATTATCTCGCCATTTTCGCGACACGCTTACGCTTCCAAACTTCGATCGCAATGCATCGACGATCGGCGACAGTTTCTCACCATTGGGAATTCGTATCGAGAGTACCATCGAATTGTTCTCGATGACGCTTCGATCGAACGTGGCACCATTATCAACTGCAACCTCTTCGGGAATCAGCGTTTCTGTTGCAATTGTGGCCGTTACTGGAGGCTGTGTCGAGACGGAAACAAGTTCAACAGCGGTCTGTGAGAGTTGAGACCAGTCAACGGGATCGGAAGTTGTCACAAGATAGATCCGTCGTCCATTCTCACGTATGCTGACCGACTGTACCGCAAGACGGGGCGTGTTTGGAAGGCCCGCTACTGCTGCAAGCAACGGAGCACGGTCGTCTTTGATTGTAATATCAACCCGAACCATCTCGTTTGAGAGCAGCGACTGTTTCCACCCACTGACGCGCGAGAGGTAGCCCACGATATTTGCTTGTGCAACAAGCAGTTGTTTTTGTGCGTCGCTCACACCGGATGTCTCCTCAGAATACACACCGAGAACCCCGATACAGACTCCATCTCGTTCGATCGGTACGCCGACAGCCGACGAGATTCCACACTGCGTTGCTAACGACGTCCATGAACGGTCTGTGCTACCATCTGCTCCCTCTGCGATCGATGAGTTAATTGCGTTTGTCGCGCTGTGGATGTCTGACACAGCGATCTGTTCACCATAGCTAAGCGCCAACAACGCAGGATCGTCATCAACACACGGGACGCCAGCAGTATCAAGAAGCAGATCTAGATACCGAGTGTCACCAGCAGCCGCCTGTGGCTGAATGTGAACCTCCGAACCAAACCGACCGATCCACACGCACCGATAGCCATACTCATCAACCAGTAGTTGACACAACTGTTGCAGGATTGCTTCGTGATCGGTTGTTGCGGTAACAAGTTCGAGAATCTGATTATTCGTACGTTGCTCTTGTTGCAGTGCATGCTCTGTTCGGTGCTGCGTGACTGCGTTCAGTACATATCTTGCAAGCAATTCGCAGTTATTGTTCTCCGACTTCGAGACGTATTCTGTGACTCCCTTGCTGATCGCGTCGCTTGCAACGTCTTCGCTTCCACGGCCAGTAATCAGTACAAATGGCTGTGTTCGGTCGCGATCTCGAACCCACGTAAGCAACTGAAGTCCAGTTCCATCCCCAAGTTGATAATCACAGACAACACAGTCCGGATCGATCGCTTCGATTTGCCGTTGTCCGCTGTGAAACCCTGTAGCAGTCTCAATTACAAACATGTCGTGTTGCTCAGACAACAGCTGCTCGGTTACCCAGAGCCACCGTTCGTCATCATCGATCAAGAGCAGTGAAATCGGCTCCTTGATCGCCGCCATTGCTGGTATACGCGATGGATTCAACGACACCAGCTATGCCTCCACAGATCGCCCAAAGGGAGCGTGTATTCTACAGGAGAATGGATATCCAATATTCATTACTTCCTACTATTCTTCATATCATAAATAACAAACACCAATACACATAGGTATTTGTCTATTTACAAATCGTCTCGATCGCAGACGCCTGTTTTGAGGCTTCTTTCTGGATTTGCTCCTCAACGTTGGCCTTCGAGCGGTCAGTAACGTGTCGACAGACCATGTTTCGGACTCCAACACGACCAGCAGGTTTGCGTACATCTGCACTTGTCTGATAGCTAATTACGTGCCCACCATGCAGGGAAATGGTGTACTGAAACGGTTTCTCACCTCCATCTTCGATCGAGACGGAGAGTCCATCACCGAGATCAAGGCGGATCATACGTCCCACCGAATCACATCATCAACTGCAATGATACCTGCTGTAACGATCGTCGCATTAAGCCCGCCACGGTGGACAAGTGCCTCACTCAGCTCTGACTCACCAATCAGTGACTGCATATATCCGCATGGTTCACACAGTTCAATTCCTTCACAAACCACTTCACCAACAGTGAAGCGTTCACCAACGAGATGGTTGAGCGCAACGCCTTCGGTTGTGATGTTTCTTCGATGCGCCCCCGGTTCAATTGTTGTGTTAATAGCGTCTGTTGCCGCAGCAATCGCTTCTGTCTCAATAAAGGTCACATCGCTTGCACCTTTGACATCACGGTCTGGATCTT
>PUMG01000102.1 GCA_003551265.1 Halovenus sp. | reverse complement strand
CGCCCTGGACGTTGAAGACGAACGTGTAGTGACACGGAGGGAGTTTCGACTCACCGGCGTTCGAGGGATGCCACGCCGTCACGACGATGCGTCTGGAGTGCGGGTTCTCGCGGAGCTGGTCGAGGACGTACCCGAACTGGTCGAACGTCAGCCGCTCTGTACCCTCGTCCGTCTCCTCGACGTTCACCCACCGGTGGTCCGCCTCGTCAATCCACGACTCTCCCGGGAGTTGAGCATCGGTGCCTGGAACCGGGTAGCGTCGCCAGAACCGACCGTAGGCGGTTTCGAGGTGGCCTTCCTCGGTCGCCCACTCGTCCCAGATACCCGTCTGCTCGCGTAACTCTCGGATGTGCTCCTCTCCCGACAGGTACCAGAACAGTTCGTGGAGCATCGAGTTCCACCGAAAGCCATCCATCTTCTTGGTCGTGAGTAACGGATATCCCTCGGAGAGGTCGATCCGGTAGTGTCTGCTGAAGCCAGAGATGGTATCCACAGCAGTACGGTTTGGCTTGTACGTCCCTGTGCGTAATACGTCTTCGACGGTGTCCAGATAGGCTCTCATAGTGGTTCACACGGACCGGTATGGTCGCAGTGTTGTACGCGCTCCCTAATATACTGTCGGAGAAAGATCCTGGCGGGGTTCACCCGCCAGTCTGCAGACACGCACGCAGCGACCACCACAGCGTGAGTTCTATACGCTCGGCGTCACAACGAACGAACATGAACGTCGACCTCGGCGGTAACGTGGCACTCGTGACAGGCAGTGCAACAGGGCTGGGACACGCATGTGCGGAAGCCCTCTCACGCCAGGGCGTCGATGTCGCCCTCGCCAGCCCCAATCTCGACGACCTCGCCTACGCCAGCGACCGACTCCACGCCCTCGGAGACGGCGACATCTTCGCGCTCGAAGCCGACATCCGCAACCCCGACCAGATCTCGGCGTTCGTCGACGAGACGCTCGACCACTACGGTCGCATCGACCACCTGGTGACAGGGCCGCGTCCGCTCGAACCCGGGGAGTTTCTCGCGACCACCGACGAAGACTGGTTCCGGGCGTTCGACCGCTCGTTCATGAGCGTCGTCTGGGCGCTCCGGGAGACGTACCCCGCGCTGGACGAGTCAGAACACGGAACCGTCGTGAACGTCACTTCTCCGGTGATTCCAGCACTGATGGACGACCTCTCGGTTTCGCAATCGTTCAGCGGTGCTGTCCAGGCACTCACCCGGACGCAAGCACGAGCGTTCGCTCCGTCCATTCGGGTGAACACCGTGATTCCGGGCCCACACGAAGTGCCCGATCTCGAACTGTTACTCACCGAACTCGTCGACGACGGCCACTACGACGACCTCGACGCGGCGTGGGCCGACGCCCTCGCGGGCAGTCCGTTCGACTCGCCGGGGGACCCGCTGAATCTCGGGAACGTCGTTGCGTTCCTGTCGAGCGAGGACGCACGGTTCATCAACGGCGCAACTATTCCAGTCGACGGCGGCCAGACCTGATCCCGACCGCTTCGCGCTCGAACCGGTTACCCGTCCACCGCCAGGAACCGACGAACGGATGCGCACCCGAGAGCGAGACAATCACGTAGGAGTAGCCACTCCACGTCGCCTGTGCAGTATCGGTGGGACTCGGTCCTGGCGGGCCCATCGGATGTGAGTGATAGAACCCGACGACATCCGCCCCCTCTTTTTCGATGTCGTCCATCACTTCGAGTTGCTCGGGGGGGTCGAGATGGTAGGTCGTCCGTGGGCTGTCGGCGACGTTCTCTACCTCTCGTGCGGTCACCGCGTGGCTTTGGGCTTCGCCGTGCCCACCCCCGAGAACACCGCAGACTTCCGCAGGCATCCCATCGATGGCGTGTGTGATGACCGCGTCGTAGACCTCCTGTGTGACTGCAAGCACTGTTCGTCCCGAGGTGTCGAACACTGATAGGGATTATCGTCGGTATATTCATTTACTGGGCGAACAACCGTTCGAATATGAGTGAGGAGACCATCTTCACACAGATAGTCGCCGGGGAGATTCCGAGTCATACGGTGTACGAGGACGAGACGACCTACGCGTTCCTCGACGTGAATCCACTCGCGCCCGGACACACACTCGTCATCCCGAAAGAACCCTACGAACGGCTGAACGACATGCCGACTGACCTCATCGGGGACGTCTTCGAAACGACCGGGCAGATCGCCGAGGCCGTCGAGAACGCGGTCGACGCCCCCGCGACGACAATCGCCATCAACAACGGCGAAGCCGCAGGACAGGAAGTACCACACGTCCACGTCCACATCGTCCCGCAGTTCGAAGATGGAACAGCAAAACCAATCCACACGCTGTTCGACGGTGTCGACCTCGCTGACGACGAACTGGCACAGATCGCCGAAGCAATCCGATCCAATCAGTGACTAGAGAGCAAATTTCTCTGCTGTTTTACTGTTATCTTCAATATATAAATATAGGTAAAATAAAGTAAGTTGGACCTCTCCTCTGAAGAGAGCAAGGAAGACGTGATGAAAAAGTGTCCACACTGTAATAAGAAGTTCGAGAGTAGGGATGAGTACATCCGCCACGTCGAAACAGCACACGACGAGAAGTCACACCTGTCGCGGCGGGCGG
>PUMG01000191.1 GCA_003551265.1 Halovenus sp. | reverse complement strand
TATGAACTGGCTTTAGAGTATACACAGATGCTCACCAAGGCCGGACTCGCCGTCATTGACGTATTGAGCACCGGCCGTGAGGCGACGACAGCGGAGCTCGCGACGGAAACCCAGTATTCGCAGGCACACCTCTACGAAGTCCTCGATGAGTTGCTGGAAGCAGGGCTTCTCATCGAAGTCCGTGGCCCAAAGAACCTGCGTCGCGTCTCCGCTACGAACCATCCAGTCGTCGAAGCGTATCGAAGTCTTCGATCGGAACTTGGCCACGTCGAGTGGGCAGACCTTCTTTCACCCGCCACAATCCGAGTGTGCTGGCATCTCGACGAGCCCCGTCGAGTATCCGAAATCGCGGAGCGGCTCGGAGTCACTCGGCAAGGCGTTCACAAAGCGCTATCCCCACTCAAGCATCGAGCGATGCTGTCCCCATCCGGTCCCGAATACGCGTTGACGGAGGGTCTCTCGCCGCTGCTGGCGTTCGCCCGTGCTGTCGTGCGTCATGAACACCGGTCGCGAGTTCGATCGGTTGCTCCGAGTGCGACCGTCGAGTGGTGCGACCCGAAACGGGCGCTCGTTCGTATACAGACAGCCGAGGATACGGACGCATTACAGACCGCTCCCGACTGGCAAATGACTGGACTCGGTCGATTTGAAGCGTACGGACTCCAGTTCTTCCTTGCAGGCGAACCCGCGTTCTGGTATGCGCCAGACGACGATCTCACGCCAGCCGACGTGGTGTGCCACACGCTCGTCCTTGATAGCGGCTCCCGACGCGTCAGCTATGCGATGCTGTTGATTGAGCAGATGGTTATCGATCAGGAAACGCTGATAGAGACCGCAGCGTGGTACAATCTGGAATCCACGGTGGCTGCACTGTACCGACCACTCCGAGGGGAGTTCGATGGGTCGGATGACTCCCCTGTCGTGCTCCCGAGTGAAGCAGAATTCACGGCGCTCAAAGAACAGTACGGAGTCTCATGACTGTGTTCAGAGGTAGCGAGGCGATCACGAAGCATACTCTTGAGCGAGACGGAGAGACGATTCGGTTGCGATGAGCGTCGTTTGTTACTCTGTCGGACGGACAGTAAAGCTGCCAAGTACCGACCCGCGGTCCCCGGCAGGGTCGTCCCAGACGACTCGGAGGGTGTCGCCTCTGTTCGCCCAGACGGTGATATCCGAACCGGGACTCAGACGGTCTCCTTCCTCCAGGGATCCATCTGCCACTGGCTTCCCGGCACTTGCTGCTCCCGTCAGATTCAGGTTCTCGGCGAGAACCGTTTCACCCGACTCGAACCTGACCGTGATTTTTCCGTCTGCATCGACGTCGTTCCCGGTTCGGTTGAGGTCATCTCGGTCACCCATGTCGACGTCTTCGGTGTACACGAACGCGATTTGTGCGTCCGGTGCAGGGTCTGTGACCTGGGCCGACTGACCGAGCACGAGCGGGACGACTGTCGCCATGAGCATAACGGTGATAGCGAGCATCAACACGACTCCGACGACTGGCGACACACCTCGCCCATCTCGCCATTTCATTCTACGGGGCGCCATCGGTGTCACTCACCACCGTCTGACGCCGTTTTGTTCCCGGAACCCAACTGCATTGCTATACATACGGTGTGGTATCCAGATAAATGCTCTGGCGACCGTGGCGTATCCGCTGTCGACACCACCACACTCGAATTGCTACCTCCTCTCATAACTATATCTACACTTCTAAATTGATTTAATTGTTCTGGTGGTAGAAAATCAGATATTGATATTTGGAAAGACACGTTCCCGATATCGCTGTCAGAGATGCCTAAAAATGGGTGCTATAAGGACCTCAGTGCTACAACGTGAGTTTCATCTTAACCGCCATATATTATCAACTATGATTTTTGGATAGTTATTTGCACAACATTTATATGGTTATCCAGATACGTATCAGATACGATGAAATCGGCCAGTGGTCCCACGCGGAGACACAGTGACACACGGAGTCAGAGCGAGGTACTGGGCGTCGTTCTCATCGTGGGAGTGGTGCTGGTCGGTGCGTTCGTGGTCGTAGGACTGGGAGTAGCCGCAATAAGCGGGTCGGAGACTCAGCTTTCGGACGACCGCGCAGAGAAGACGCTGACACAGCTCGACTCGAAGGCCGGGCTGGTCGCGCTGGGCGAGGCAGACTCACAGCGGGTGTCGTTGCCTTCGGACGCAGGTGAGCAGTATCGTGTCGACGAGGATGCGGGTCGGATGTGGATTACAGTGACGAACCTCACCGACGAGTCGGACAGCTTCGACGTGATGAACGAGTCACTCGGGACGGTGTACTACGAGCGCGAGGATTCGACGGTCGCCTATCAGGGTGGCGGCGTCTGGCGGGCGACCGAAAACGGTGGGTCGATGATATCGCCGCCGGAGTTCCACTACCGCAACAGCACGCTCACACTGCCCGCGATTACCGTCACTGGTGACAGCAGTCTCGGTTCGAACGCCCGTATCAGACACTCGGGAGAGCAGTCGAAGTTCCCGGTCCTCGGGGACCCGGACAAACTGAACCCGCTGGACAACCACCGTGTCGAGGTTCACGTTCAGAGCGAGTACTACATGGGCTGGGCGAGTTACTTCACGCAGCGGACCG
>PUMG01000192.1 GCA_003551265.1 Halovenus sp. | reverse complement strand
TCGGCTCCGGCGTCGGCACGTACACGTTCTAATGCTTTCTCCTTAAAAGGGTGTGGAACAGTTCCTTTGTTGGCGATGCTTTGTGCTAATACGTAAGGGTTGATACCGTACTTTTCCGCCGCTCTCTGCAACCGTGTGTTGTTCTGTACGGGTGGGTGGTTGCCGCTGTTACGTCCTTGGTCAACCTGGTCTAAATAGGATGCTATCATTACGCCGTATATTCCAGGGCCTAAGTGTTGAGATTGGATGCTCTGTATGCCGGTACCGGTTACATCTGAGTCGTTTTCAGCCAGTGCTTGTATGTACTCTCGTACCACTCGGTTGGCTAATGCTCCGGCGAGTCGGTCTGGTGTAGGTTTGTCCACTTCTTCCCCTAGGGCGTCGACCATGTTTACCGCGGTTTCCTCGTCGAAGTGCATTGAGGCAGAAATATTTACGTCGTTCCCCATGATGTCTGTGTTACCCCATTATTTTGTGTATGTCGGTTCTGAATTCGAGTTCTTGCCGTGTTACTGGCTGGTCTTTTTCTTCGATACCGGTGAAGTCTACGTTTCTTATAATGTTTGGCTCGGTCATACCTGCTTCTCTTGCAAGTCTGGCTTTTTCCGGGCCTGTAAGATAGTATACTAGTTGGTCGACTACTTGGTCAAAGTTTTCTACGTCTTCATCTGTTTCTTCGGTTCCCCATACGTGTACTTCGATGTCTACAGTGAATTCTACGGCTGTACCGTCTGTCGAAGAGTCTGTGTTTATAATGTTTACTCCGTCGATGTGTATGTACGGGTATCCGTCGAAGTCTGTTGACTTAGTACGGGGCTTCCGTCTGTAAATAAAGTCTGTGTTAAAACGGTCTGCCGGATCGTCAATATTGTTTAAAAGAGTTTCGGCGTTGTTCTTGGCGAGAGTTTTAAGTTTTCTAGGTTCTAAGTCTTGGTAAGTCATTCTCGTACCTCTTTTATTCTACGTCTTCTTCGTCGCCAGGTTTTATCAGTGTCGAAAAGTTGTTGTAAAACTCTCTATCCCATTCGCTTTTGATTTGCTCGACTTTTTGTTCGTAAGCGCGCATGGTTTGAGGGTCGAAACTGTCTCTGCCGTCTACTCCTGCTCCGAACACTGTGTCGATAAATGTGTCGGTTGATAACAGTATTTCCGCCAAGTTTTGTATGTCTGCGGGTACGTCTTCAAATCCGTATGTGTAAGTTACTTTGACTTGTGCCGGGCTGTTGCTTAGTCCAGGGTTTTCTTTGTCATAAACTGTGTATCCGCGTGTGTTGGCGATGCTGCCGACTTCGCTTGTCAGCTTAAAACCGATGTTACCCATTTGAATCCATTCGCTTCCTTTCTCTAGTTCTTTCCAGCTTGGTTCGCTGTCGTCCGCCGGATTCTGGTTAACCCATACAGTTTCCACGGTTCTAACAGGTTGTTCTTGAAGCATTACTGTTGTGGCTCTGCCTCCGTCTGTCTGATAGATTTCTTCGACCCGTCTTTTAAGACCGCCGAAAGTTGTATCTAACTGATTGTTGATATGGCTTTCAGCCTGTTCAACACCTCTCTCCGCACGATCATTGTTGTAAGGCGCTGTCATGTACCGTAGCGAACCGTTTTCAATAGCGGTGTCGCCTGTGTAAACTAGTTCGCTGAAATCGTGGTCAAGTTCGTAGTCGTCGCTGCTGATTTCGTCGCCGTCTCCGTCACGTAGAGTGAGTTTATCCTTTATAACATGTGTTTCCAGTTGCAGCGCATCACCTGTTTCCAGGTCTAGGTCTTGCTCCTGGTGGCGTTTAACTCTTCCGAGTCTTTGCCATACGCTGAACGGTGTTGTGTACGGTTCCGGCATGTTTTATCACTCTAGTTCGTCGATTCTTTCGTCGATTGCGTCTTGTACTGTTGTTCTTTCGTCGTAGTTTCTAAGGTTTTCTAGCCACGTAACTGTGTCGCTGGATTCTACGTCTTCTATTACTTCTGTTGCTTTGTGTTCGTCGA
The DNA here is from genome assembly GCA_003551265.1 of Halovenus sp. Taxonomy (GTDB): domain Archaea; phylum Halobacteriota; class Halobacteria; order Halobacteriales; family Haloarculaceae; genus Halovenus. The sequence goes on along the minus strand of PUMG01000192.1, from coordinate 670 downwards.
CGTCTTCTTCGAAGTCGAATTCTTCACTGTTGTCGTCTTCTTTGGTGTCGGCTGTGTCGCCTACTATCACTGGGTGATCTGCGTCTTCTACCTCGTATTTGTTGCCTGTGTATGTAGCGGTTTTTGATACGTTTACTAGGTGTCTGGCGGTGCTGGTTTCGGCTGATATTATCTGGTCTTTTTTGAATTCTATTCTTTCTCCTTTGATTCTTAGGCTGTTGTCTTTCGTAGCCTTTAGCTTGTGGAATGTCTGTGTCATAAGTTAAACTTGTGTCGAGACGTATATTTAAAAATAGGTTTAAATGCTTAAAGAAAACTTCAACACACATATTTAAATAAAGAATAAATAAAGGAGAAAATTTAGGTGGTTAAGCCACCTACTCTACGCTATTTTATTCTTCTGCGTTTTTCAGCCATCCGATTGCTGATGCGTCGTAGATTTCGTGTCCGTATCTCATGTTACCGACAATGACGTCGTAACCTTCCTGGACTTTTCTATCCATTTCCATTCTTGGCTCTCTCTTAACTGCTTCTACGAACGCTCTGCTGGAAGCTAGCATTACTCCTTGGATTTCTCCTGGGTCTTCGCTGAATGCATTGGCTTTAGATGTTACGTATACATCCATTCTGCTGATTCTTCCGATTCTACCTTCTGTACGTCCAAGCTGGT
>PUMG01000210.1 GCA_003551265.1 Halovenus sp. | reverse complement strand
CGTCGCCTCACTTACCTGTGAACTCTCCCCCGAGACCGACGTTCGGGCCGTTCACGACGAACTCTGCGCACAGTTCCCGTCGCTCGACCTCCGACGAAAACAGGAGCGCCAGGCAACCCACGAGACGCCCGACGTTCGGGCCACTATCGACGAACACCTCACGGACAGACAGCGGGCCGTCCTTGAGGGGGCCTACCACGCGGGCTACTTCGAGTGGCCGCGTGAGAGTACCGCCGAGGACCTCGCCGAGTCGATGGGTGTCTCCCCTCCCACGCTTCACAACCACCTCCGGAAGGCACAGGGGAAACTTCTCGACTCGATATACTGACGGTCGAAACTCCTGGCGGGTTTCCGACCTCCAATATAAGCAATTAGTGTCGGTTTTCGTTCGGAGACCGGTTGTGATTGCTGAGTGCCGAATTGACACGCCAGGCCTGTCGCTTCGCTCGTTGACTTAAATGCCACTCGCCCAACGCCGTATATTTCACTCTGAAACAACTTATATCCTCGAATTTTCACAAGAATAAATGTTGAATTGTGATAGTTAGAGGGGTTCCTTAATATACTGGTGTCGGGAGTAGTGGATGTATGACAGAGGAAGTCGAACTGGAAGCGCGGCTCGAAGCGCAGGACACGTTCGAGCCACCGGAATCGTTCGTCGAGCAGGCGAACATCACAGATGAGGGGATTTACGAGGAGTTCGAAGAGCCCGAAGCGTGGGAGCGTGCGGCGGAGTTGCTGACGTGGGACTCCTCCTGGGATGAGGTGCTGAACGACGACAACGAGCCGTTCTACGAGTGGTTCGTTGGCGGCGAGTTGAACGCCTCGACGAACTGTGTCGACAGACACCTCGACGAGCGCGGCGACGAGGTCGCAATCGAGTGGGTGGGCGAACTCGGCGAGACGCGAACGTACACATACGAGACACTCCACCGGGAGGTGAACGAGTTCGCCGCTGCACTGCGCGAGCAGGGCGTCGAAGCCGACGATGTCGTGACGCTGTACCTGCCGATGATACCCGAGTTACCGATTGCGATGCTCGCATGTGCGCGCATCGGTGCGCCACACGCGGTCGTTTTCGGTGGCTTCTCCGCGGAGGCGCTCGCCGAGCGAATGAACGCCGCGAACTCGTCGCTGCTGGTCACCTGTGACGGCTACTACCGCCGTGGCGACCCACTCGACCACCTCTCGAAAGCGCGCAAGGGACTCGAAGATGTCGATGGGGACGTGACGACAGTCGTCGTCGACCGACTCGGGGACGACGCGGCGAGCGAGATCGAGGACGAACTCGTATACGGTGACCTTGTGGAGGCACACGCGGGGGCGAGCGTCGAGCCAGTCGCACGCGACGCGGAGGACATGCTGTTTCTGATGTACACGTCGGGGACGACGGGCACACCCAAGGGAGTCAAACACACCACCGGCGGGTATCTCTCGTATGCGGCCTGGACCGCTCACGCAGTGCTCGACATCAAGCCCGAGGACACGTACTGGTGTTCGGCCGACATCGGGTGGATAACCGGCCACTCCTACATCGTCTACGGACCGCTCGCACTCGGGACGACGACGCTCATGTACGAGGGGACACCGGACTACCCCGAGAAGGACCGGCTCTGGCAGATTGTCGACGAGTACGACGTCACACAGCTGTACACCGCGCCAACGGCAATTCGCGCGTTCATGAAGTGGGGGACGGAGTATCCCGAGGGTCACGACCTCTCTTCCCTTCGACTGCTCGGCACAGTCGGCGAGCCAATCAATCCCCGTGCCTGGAAGTGGTACTACACACACATCGGCAACGAGGAGTGCCCTGTCGTGGATACGTGGTGGCAGACTGAGACGGGGGGAATGATGATAACGACGCTTCCGGCGCTCAACACGATGAAACCTGGCTCGGCGGGACCGCCGCTTCCCGGCATCAGCGCGGATGTCGTGGACGCGCGTGGCGACCCTGTCGAGGCAGGTCGCGCAGGGTATCTGGTCGTCAACCAGCCCTGGCCGGGGATGCTCCGGACGCTGTACAAAAACGACGAGCGGTTCATCGACGAGTACTGGGACGAGTACTCGATTCCCGAGCGCGACCAGTGGGTGTACTCGCCCGAAGACGGTGCGAAACTGGACGACGACGGCTACATCACCGTGCTCGGACGGGTCGACGACGTACTCAACGTCTCCGGTCACCGACTGGGAACGATGGAGATCGAGTCGGCAATCGTCGGCGTCGAGGGCGTCGCCGAGGCCGCCGTCGTCGGCGGAAAGCACGAGATGAAAGGAGAAGCAGTCTACGCCTACGTCATCACCGAAGAAGGACAGGAGGAGACGGAGGAGTTCAGAGCTGAGATCGTCGAGGCGGTTGATGAGACAATCGGTCCAATTGCTCGTCCAGAAGCGGTCGTCTTCACACCGGAGCTGCCGAAGACGCGCTCGGGCAAGATCATGCGTCGACTGCTCGAGAACATCGCCAACGACGAGGAGGTTGGAAACACGAGCACACTCCGCAACCCCGAGATTGTCGAGGAGATCCAGCAGAAAGTCCGGGAGGAGTGAGCTTCGAACACTGATTCCAGCCGGTACTCGGTGACCGGACGCCACCGCTCGCGCCGGATTCCTGAGCACCGCTTTTGAGCCACAGAACCCAACACAACAATGACACCACAAGCCGACAGCACGCCAGACGAACAGCCACCCGACGGTGGCGGCACATCCGACTCCGGTCGTTCGAACCCCCACGGGTCGAGCGGGAGCGAGTCGAATCCAGGTGATGCCGCCACAGTCCACGAGAACACCAACTATCTCGAAGCGGAGGTGAACATCCTGCGCCCGAGTACGCCGTTCATGCGCGACCACCTGCGGCTCATCTGGGTGGGCTTTCTCGCCTGGACGCTGGTCATCTTCGGCCCTGTGACGGCGACGTACGTTGCCCCGGAGACGATGACCGAGACCACCTTCCTCGGGTTCCCGCTTCATTACTTCCTCGTCGCGATTGGCGGTCCCGGTGGGGCGTTGCTCCTCTCTGTCGTCTACTCCTGGCGGCGTGACAGACTCGACAGGAAGTACGGCATCGACCATGACGCGCCTGCTGGCACTCCGTCACAGGAGGCGAGTGGAGACTCCGAGGTCGCTACCGACGGTGGCGTTCGTGAGACGAACGTGGGTCGTGGCAGTGTTGACAACACACTGAGTGAGGACGAACCATGTGACGACAAACCATACAACGACGCACGATATGGCGACAACGGACGTCACAGGAGGAGGTCGTAATGACGATAGAACTGCTCGGTGTGGTGTGGCTATCTGTGGAGCTGTGGTCGCTTTCGGCACTGGTTGAGTCGGGACCACTCCAGTTACTCCCGGAGGCGCTGGATTCGTCGTTCAAGCCAGTACCCGCGCTGACGACAATCGGCATGCTGGTGCTGTTTCTGGCGGTGGGGTATGTCTTCGCTGTCGCCGACACCGACGACATGTGGGTCGCAGGTCGCTCAATCGGGAACGTCGAAAACGGGATGGCAATCGGTGCGAACTGGATGTCGGCCGCGTCGTACCTCGGAATGGCTGCCCTGATAGCGCTCTCGGGCTTTTACGGGCTGGCGTTCGTCGTTGGCTGGACAGCGGGGTATTTCATCCTGCTGATTTTCATGGCCGCACAGATGCGTCGTTTCGGCAAGTACACCGCGCCAGATTTCGTCGGCGACCGGTTCAACTCCGACAGTGCGCGGGCGATCGCTGCCATCACGACACTCCTGCTGGCGTTCGTCTACGCTGTCGGACAGGCCGTCGGCATGGGTCTCGTGGGGATGTACATATTCGGTGCCGACTACACGGTGCTCGTCGTGGTGATGATGGCTATCACCGTGGGGTATCTCGCCCTGTCGGGGATGCTCGGTGCGACCAAGAACATGGCGCTGCAGTACGTCATTCTCATCATCGCGTTCCTGGTGGGGCTGTGGGCGGTCGGACTCGCGCAAGGATACTCGACGTTCGTCCCACAGATAGAGTACGGCGCACTCGCGGCCGACCTCGGGGCGGAGTTCACCGAACCGTTCCGTGGCGACGACAGCTACTATCTCTGGGTGGCGACCGCGTTCTCGCTCATCGTCGGCACGGCGGGTCTGCCCCACGTGCTCGTCCGGTTTTACACCGTTGAGAACGAGACCATCGCACGCTGGTCGTGCGTCTGGGGGCTGTTTTTCATCTGCGTGCTGTATCTGAGCGCGCCGGCGTTCGCTGCTTTCGGCACCGACCTCTACCTGAGTGAGTTCGGACAGATGTGGGGTGAGGGTGGAATGTCCGATGCGGAGGCGGATGTCATCGTCGTGCTTGCGGCACAGCTAGCAGGGTTGCCGACGTGGCTCGTCGGTCTCGTCGCCGCTGGCGGTATCGCGGCCGCGATTGCGACGACGTCGGGACTGTTCATCGCCGGGTCGTCGGCGATGAGCCACGATATATACACGACCATTCTCAACCCCGAGGCGACCCAGCGCCAGCAGGTGCTCGTCGGTCGTCTCACCATCGTCGGGCTTGGCGTGATTACGACGTTGACAGCGCTCGACCCACCGGCGCTCGTGGGTGAACTCGTCGCGCTCGCGTTCGCGCTCGCCGGGTCGGTGCTGTTCCCGATGTTCTTCCTCGGGTTGTGGTGGGAGAACACCAACCGTCAGGGCGCACTCGCCGGGATGATCACGGGGCTGTCGATCTGGGTTATCGCCACGTTCAACTCGGTCGTTCCGGCGACGATTGGGTTCGTCGGTGACCTGGCGGGCGAGAACAACGTCTTCAGCACGACGCTCGACACGTGGGTGCCCGCAATTGGCTCTGCGTTCGTCGCCGTCCCCATCGTCTTCGCCGTCACTATCGTCGTCTCGAAGCTGACCGAGGAGCCGCCGCTCGAAACGAAGCTGATGGTGCGCCAGTGTCACAGCCCCCAGCCGATGGGCAAGGACACGACGGCCGAGGACGTCGTCGAAGACAGCGTCGTCACCGACGGTGGTGACGTTGTTCTGTGCGAGGCCTCACAACAGGCCACTGACGAGCGGAGCGAGGAGAGCGAAGGGCCAAGAGACAAATCCGAGGCGCACGATAGTCGAGGTGAACACTGATGTACGACAGAATTCTGGTTCCGACCGACGGTAGCAACGTTGCACAGGCAGCAGTCGACCACGCGCTGGACATCGCCCAGCGATACGATGCGGAGGTCCACGCGCTGTTCGTCGCGGACACGGACGCAATCGCGTACGGGCTTGGTGCCGAACAGGTCGACCGAATCCGCCAGGGCCAGTTCAGCGAGATGGACGAACTCCGTGAGGAGGCCGAGAAGGCGACGGGTCACGTCGTCGACCTTGGGGAGGAGTACGGCCTGACGGTCCGTGAGCGTCACGCTGGCGGGAAGCCACACCGGGTGATTGCTGACTACGCCACAGACGAAGACATCGACCTCGTCGTGATGGGCAGTCACGGACGCGCTGGCGTCCGGCGTGCGCTACTTGGAAGCGTGACCGAACGGACGCTTCGGTCGACGAACGTTCCGGTACTCGTGGTCGATTACAGAGGTATTTCGGACGAGGAATGAGTCTCGGTGAACGACTCGGGGAGTATCTCGACGACCACGGCCACGGGATGGTGTACGACCTGGTGTTCGCTGTTGTCTGGGTAACTGCGGTGACGGTTCTTCACGGTGCGCTACAGGGACCACAGTGGGCGTATTACCTGCTGCTGATTGCGGGAGTTCCGGCGTACTTCGTCTTTCACGCGTCGCTGGCGGTCGCACAGCAGTAAACTCACAACCGCTGACCGAGTTGATGTTTATAGGTCCTGTCTCCCAAAGACTCCTATGAAGCCTTCGCACGTCCTCGTCCCGCTTGATGGTTCGCCGTTAGCAGATGACGCACTCTCACACGCACTCGCCGTGTTTGACTGCCGGATTACGGTCCTCAACGTCGTCACACCGATTGATGCCAACATGAGTGAAGGAGGGGTATTGGAGCCGAGCGACCAGCAACAAGCGGAGGCGCAACAACGAGCAGAGAGGCTGGTTAGCCGCGCGCAAGAACGGGTCTCTGGCGCAGCACAGCCCACCGACACGACTGTCAAGACAGGTGACCCTGCGGAGACGATTCTAGAGTTCGTCGAGGATACTGACATCGATCACGTCGTGATGGGAGGCCACGGTGGTGAACGGAGACCATTGATCCGGCGAGTGTTGGGGACTGTCGCAACGAAAGTCGTCGGCGAGGCTCCAGTCACGGTCACCGTTGTTCGATAGCAGAGAGTATATATAACCAGGCCGACATAACGCTAACCATCTCACTCAATTCCCAGCAGGGTCGAAAACAGCTGGTAGAGTCCAAATCCGATTCCGATTGATGTCGCAAGCGTAATGACCCAAAAGAGGATGGTTACACCGATTTTTCGTCGAGAAACGCCTGCAGAGCCTGCGGCCAGTCCTCCTCCGATGACGCCGGAGATAATGATATTGTTGAAGGAAATCGGAATTCCGAGTGTGATGGCGATTTGAGCGATGATGAATCCTGGAATGAGTGCCGCGATTGACCGACGAAGCCCGAGTTGGGCATACTCCCGAGAGGTTGCCTGCAAGAGTCGCGGAGCAGCGGTCCATGCGCCTGCAAGAATGCCGGCTGCGCCGAGACCGAGAAGCGCGATTCCAGGGAGGCCGAGTTCCACTCCATAGAGATGTTCCAGTGGCCCGGTCGCGAGACCAACCTGACTCCCGCCGCTCGAAAACGCGACGACGCTCCCAAGAACGAGCAACAGCGTCTTTATCCCATCCGCGACCGATGCCTGTGTCCGCTTGCGAATCCATCGAAATGCAAAAACCGTAAACGCAAGTGTAACCAGTACCGCGACGATATTGATTCCGGCCACAGTGGGGGCCCCGACCACCAGCGCTACCCATTCTGCGACTGAGCCCTGTGGTCGGTCGGGATGCGGTATGACGCCAAGACGGACGTTTGCGAGGATCCCGGCGACCGCAGCTGCAAGCAGTGGAATACTCACCGTATCTGGGACGTCATCGCGTCTGAGTATCGTGGCTGTGAGAAAGGCAAGGCCGCCGGACATCGGTGGCACGAGCAGCCAGAATGACACAATTCGTTGGTAGGTCCCGAATACTGGCTCCCCTCCAAGCGAAAGTCCGACCCCGACCATCGCCCCAGTTGTCGCAAACGCCGCAGGGACTGGATAGCCGCTGTACACACCAAAAGCCATGAACGACGCAGCAACGAGCAATCCTGTTGTCGCCGCCAGTGGTGTAATCGCGACACCGTCAATCAGATCTGCGCCGATTGTCTCGGAAATTGCGCCCCCCTGAGTGAGCGCTCCTGCTGCTGCGAAAAAGCCGATAAGCAGGGCCGCGCGCATGGTTGAAATCGCGTTTGCACCAATTGCTGGGGCGAACGGTGGCGAATTGCTGTTAGCACCCAGCGTCCATGCCGTGAACAGGCAGGTGATGGTCGCAAACGCAACGAGAATCCAGAATGTAACGGCCATAGCAGCGCTTCACTGCCCGTCGTAAAAAGTCTGCTACTATAGGGATTATCGGACCTGTTCAGCGATTCTCGCCACAACGTGCGGCGAGAACTCTATGATGACGTACGATACTTCCGATAGCCCGAAAAGTTATTCGGCGCGGTCGATGTCAAGCTCGTCTTCGAGATCACGTACCCACTCGGATTCGGCGAGTGCTTCCATCTGTTCGCGGAAGTGGCGCTCACAGACGCCGACGCGGATGTCGTCTTTCTCGACGACGATGTCGGCGCGTTCGTCGCAGTGGTGACAGTCCATACTCACCCTAGAATCTCGGTGTAGTTGAACCCTGCGAGTTGTGTTCTACTCTCGTGAGAGATAGATATACCGGCCGATAGAACGATTAGGCCGTGGCCACGTAGTGTGGGTAGATGCTCGACGACAGGCTGCCGCTGAACGCCCGCACGTTCACAGACGAGCGAGTCTCACCTTCTGAATCGTTCGTCGAACAGGCGAACGTCACGGCAGATGACCTCTCGGCGTTTTCGGGACGTGAGGGATGGAAACGGGCGGCCGCATTTCTCGACTGGGAGGAGGAGTTCGACCGGGTGTTCGAGGAGAGTTCGGGCGAGTTCTTCGCTGGCGGCAAACTCAACGCGGCCGCGAACTGTCTCGACAGACACCTCGACGAGCGAAAGAACCAGCGCGCGCTCGTCTGGGAGGGCCAGCGCGGCGAGTGCCGGACGTACACCTATCTCGAACTGTTTCGGGAGGTGAACGCCGTTGCGGCGGGGCTTCGCTCACTCGGCGTCGGTCAGGGTGACGCGGTGACGCTTTACATGCCAGTGGTTCCAGAGCTGCCGGTTACGATGCTCGCGTGTGCGCGACTCGGTGCGCCACACGTCGTGGTGTTCGCTGGTTTCTCCGCCGAGGCGCTCGCCACACGGATGCGCGAGGCAGAGTCGGCGGTGCTCGTCACCTGTGACGGCTACTACCGCCGGGGAGATGCAGTCTCGCTACGCAACCGGGCCGAAACTGCCTGCGTGTCGCTTCCCGACGACGTGACAACTGTCGTCGTCGACCACCTCGGAACGGCCACCGAAACACCCGAACGAAACAGCCATCGATATAACCGACTCCGGGAGACCCACGCGGGCGAGCGTGTCGACCCTGTGGTCCGCGAGTCGGCCGAGGAGCTGTTCTACATCTACACATCCGGAACGACGGGGACACCCAAGCGAGTGACACACACCACCGGCGGCTACCTCTCACACGCCGCCTGGACGTCTCACGCCGTGCTCGATATCAAACCCGCGGATACGTACTGGTGTCCGGCAGACATCGGGTGGATAACGGGTCACACCTACGTCGTCTACGGCCCGCTCGCACTCGGAACCACCGTGTTGCTGTCCGAAGCGGGTATCGACGGACTCTCACGGACGAAACCCTGGGAACTCATCGAGCGCCACGCCGTCGATATCTTCTACACTTCACCGACTGCAGTCCGGACGTTCGTGAAAGCAGGCTCGGAGTATCCCGACAGCTTCGACCTCTCGTCACTCAGACTGCTCGGGACGGTCGGTGAACCGATAAATCTGCGCGCCTGGCGGTGGCTCTACGAACACGTCGGTGGCGAGCGCTGCCCCGTCGTCGACACGTGGTGGCAGACAGAAACCGGCGGCCACCTCATCACGACCGTCCCGGGAGTCCACGAGATGAAACCCGGTTCGGCCGGAGTGCCGTTACCTGGTATCGAGGCGGCAGTCCTCGACCGTGACGGAAGACCCGCAGAAGCAGGCAGCGGAGGCTATCTCGTCATCACCGAGCCGTGGCCGGGGATGGCGCGCGAGCTGTCGCGTGGTGAGCGCTGGGCCGCCCGCGACGACGAGGCTGTTCCGGACCTCTCTGCGTTCGAGTGGGCCTATCCCACGGAGGACGGCGCTGTCGTCGACGAGACCGGATACATCACTGTCCTCGGGCGGGTCGACGACGTGCTCAACGTCTCCGGCCACCGCTTCGGGACGATGGAGCTCGAATCGGCAATCGTCGACATCGAGGGCGTCGCCGAAGCTGCTGTCGTCGACGCGGTACGCGAGGGCCAGCGGGTGATGGACGCCTACGTGAGTCTGACCGACGACGCCACCGAGACGGAGATGATGCGAGAGACCATCTTCGACACCATCGAGGGGACGATCGGGGAGTTCGCCCGGCCCGCACGGGTCGTGTTCACCCCGGAACTGCCGAAGACGAGCTCCGGCAAGATCGTCCGGCGGGTGTTGACCGACGTCGGCAGCGGCGAGGAGGTGAGCGACACGAGTGCGGTGGCAAATCCAGAGGTCGTGGGTGAGATTCGCTCCAGCCTGAACATCGAGTGATTTTACACTGTGGTGCTCCCCAGGAAAGGTATGATACTCTCGGACAGGGACATCCGTCGCCGACTGGAGTCGGGTGACCTCGCCATCACACCGCTTGACGACCCGGAGCTTCAGATACAGCCTGCGAGCGTCGACCTGCGTCTCGGGCGCGAGTTTCTGGAGTTCGAACGAACGAACATCCCGTGCATTCACCCCGAAAGCGAGGCGGAGATAGAGGAGTACGTCAGCGAGACGGTCGTCGACGAAGGCGGGGAGTTCATCCTCCACCCCGGTGATTTCGTCCTCGGCACCACCAAAGAGCGCGTCGAGATTCCGGACGACCTCCTCGCCCACGTCGAGGGCCGGTCGTCACTCGGTCGTCTGGCGATTGTGGTCCACGCGTCGCTCCCGTACGACGAGCAGGTGTTTCTGTGGACGCCCGAAGAAGGCCTCGGGTTCTACGACATCGGCGATATCGTCGAGAACGAACGGCCGGCGCGCGCGGTCGCGTTCGACCCGAAGACGCTCCGCGTGAGTACTCACCGGGTGACGGACTACATCACGAACCCGACCAAGCGACTGTATCGGGTACGACTCGAATCCGGCCGCGAGGTTCACGTCACCCGGGACCACAACCTCTTCACGCTCGACGAGAAGGGTGGTGTGAGACGGATACCCAGCGAAGATGCCGTTGGACAGTTTGTGATGGTGCCAGAGACGCTCCCACGCTCTCCGAGCGAAGCCGACGAACTCGACCTGCTCGACGGACTCACTTCTGCGGAGACGACGCTGTACGCCAGTGATGGTGGTAGCCTGACTATCTCCGACGAGTCGAACGAGGGCGTTCCAACGACGGCGATTGCTCGAACAGACACCCCAGCCGATGTCGACGTGGGGTTCGGACAGGACAACACCAGACTTCCCCGCCAGTTCGCGCTCACCCCGGAGTTCGGATGGACACTCGGGTTCTACATCGCCGCAGGCTGTGCAGAACGAGCACAGATACAGGTCAGAGACGTGGACACTGCATTGCTCGAACGTTTTGGGGCGTTCTTCGAGGAGTACGGCACGGACCTGTCATGGGAGACAGACGAACAGTGGACCGGTGTGACGGTCTCATCTGCGCTCTGGGCGGAGTTCTTCGGTGAACTCGCTGGCTGCAGGGAGAAGACGATTCCGGCGTGTGCGTTCAACTGGCCGAAACCGGTCCTCGAGGGTGTTCTCGACGGGCTTCTCGACGGTGGCGGCGTCCGGGGAGATACCCTGTCTACGGCTCATTCGACCCTCGCAGACCGCGCCGCGTATCTCGGCACGCGCCTTGGATTGGTGACGTCGGTGGACTCCCCTGAACAGGACGTGGACACTCCGACGAGTGAGGTCTCGGACTCGGACGAGCTGTGGACTGTCGAGTTCACGGCGGACCCACACGACTGTTTCCAGTCGGTTCCGGCTCCGAGCACCTCCCTCCGCGAGCTTCGCGAGCGCGCTGGACTCTCGATTGCGGATGCGGCAGAAGCGATGGGTTACGCCTCGACGTCGACTCTCTCGAGCATCGAGAACGAAACCGCTGGAACGACGAGTCGTGAGACACTCGAACGAGTACGCGACACGTACGCGGAGGCTGGTGTCGACACCACACGACTGGATCAGATACTCGAGGCGGGAGTTCGCTTCGAGGAGGTCGTCGACGTAGAAGCAACCGACCGCGTCGAACCGACGTACGACCTGGAAGTCCAGCCCGCTGGCCAGCCGGTCGAGAACTTCCTCGGCGGTCGAAACGGTGGCATCTTCCTCTCGAACACTGCCGGACTGTGTGACCCGGGGTACCAGGGTCAGATTACGCTCGAACTGTCGAATCTGGGAGCAGCTCCGGTATCCCTCGCGCCCGATATGCGAATCTCACAGCTGACGTTCACCGAGTTGACGTCGCCAGCGGAGCGACCGTACGGAAAAGAGCGCGGGTCGAAGTATCAGGGCCAGTCCGGCCCACAGGCCTCGCGTATCGGTGGCGACCGCGAGTTCGGCGGGGAGCAGTAGTTAAGAGGGGGCGCAAAGAATGAGTTCACAATGAAGTTCATCGAGGAGATTGTCGTCGACGAATTTTTGCCGACGTTCCGGTCGATGCTCGCCGAGCAGTTGCGCGAACGTGAACACACCCAGAACGAGATTGCAGCGCTGCTGGGCATCAGCCAGAGCGCCGTCTCGAAGTACGTCCACGGAGAGGTCGAGCGCAACCCACAGCTGAGTCAGGATCCACAGCTTCGGACGCTCGTCGAACAGCTCGCAGAGGGGCTTGCATCGGAGACGCTGACGCCTGTCGAGGCGCTCATCGAGACCGAGGTGGTCATCCGCAACCTCGAACGCGGTGGGACGCTCGCGGAACTCCACGCCGAAGCGATGCCCGAACTTGCTGCGTACGATGGGGATTTCGACGTTCACGACCCCGAAAGCCCGCTCCGCGAAGCGGGACAGGTCCGTGCGTCGGTCCGTCGCGGACTGCGCAT
>PUMG01000215.1 GCA_003551265.1 Halovenus sp. | reverse complement strand
CCGCCCAGCAGCGCACTCGGGATGACGATGGTGTTCCGGAGGAGGTAGTATGACCCGGCGACCCGGCCGCCAGTGTCGCGCTCTGCGGGCCCAACGATGAGGGCTTTGTGTGCTGGCAGGCCAGCGAACCGAACTCCGGAGTAGGCGAACAGGAGCGTGACGAACAACGCATCGGGCGGTGCGTTGATGAGCAACACCGGAAAGAGCGCGTACACCGAAAAGCCGAGCGCAACGATGGGTTTCAGCCCGACACGCTCGGCGAGTTTCGCGGCAATCGGCATCGAGACGAGCGCGACGACCATCTCGACGCCCAGAAGGACGCCGAAGAAGACGGCGGGGTCGAGCGTGACGAACCCGAAGTCGAGACCGACTTCGAGAAACTGGACCACGACGATGACGAAAAAGACGTACACCATGCCGTTGGCGAAGCGAATCAGCGTATCCGCGACGAGCAGTGGCCGCAACTCCGGGGGCAGGTTCCGAAGGTCATCCACGATTTCGGACACACCTTCGAAGCGCTTGCCGATGGAGGTGTCCTCGGCCTCGTAGAGTACGTGCTGTGTGATGGTTGCGAGAACGCCGAAAACGACGGCAATGGCAAGAATCACCTGGAAGCCGACGGTGAAATCGGCGACGACGAACAACACGCCAGCGGCGAGAAGCGGGCCGATGAGGAACGCACTCCGACGGAATACTTCGGTGCTCGCGAAGCCACGCGCGAGTTTCGACGGCGGGACCGACTGCTTGACGATGGCGTATGTCGCTCCCAGGCCGAAGGACTTCCACGCCTGAGCGAGAAACAGGCCCACGAAGATCCAGACCCACGGTTCGATGGTCACACCAGCGAGTTCGAGCGTGCCGAGATTCGGTGCGAGAAGCCAGAAGAGAAAGCCGACGCTCGAAATCAGCCCGAACAGCGTGAGCGCATAGCGCGACCCGAGACGGTCCGAGAGCGCACCTCCCGGGTAGGGGTAGGCAGCACCGATGATGTTCTGGACCGTCCCGAACAGCCCGATGACGAACGCGCTCGCGCCCAGCACCGACAGGTACTCCGGGATGTACCGGCTCGTCATCTGGAAGCCGAGGCTGAACGCGAACATCGCAACCGAGAGCACGAGCACGTCCCGTCTGAACGAGAAGAACTGTCTGAACGGGTCGAACACATCGGGCACGTCGTCCTGTTGCTCTGTCGCCATAGACCTGTGAGAAGTCTCGTTACTGGATACCGTGACTCGAATCGACAAATAAGTACCGAAGGGGGTCGAAGTCGCGCTCACGGATTCCGTCGACAGGTATATCCCTCGGTTTCACAGATGCTCCGGAAACGACTCCTCACACAGGGCGAAGCCATCGTTCTGATAGCGCTTGGTGGTGCGCTGGGTGCGAACCTCAGATTTGCCCTCGGTGCCATCGCCGGCGAAGCACTCGCCACGACAGCCGCCGTCAACGCAGTCGGCTGTTTTGGACTCGGTCTCTTGCTCTTCGAGGCGCGCGCCGACGAACTCCTGTCGAAGCGCTTTCGCTACATCTTCGCTACCGGATTTTTCGCCTCCTTTACCACCTACAGCACGTTTATCGCCGACATCGCGCTCACGACCCCGAGCGTTGCTCTCGTCTACATCACTGCCAGCTACGCAGCCGGATTCGGGGGCGTGTTTGCCAGTTACAGGGTCGTCTCGGCGGTGTCGAACGAGCCGATTCAGCTCTCGGCGGAGGGTGAGCGCTGATGGAGCCGGTGTTACTCAGTGTGGGTGGTGCTGCGGGAGCGGTCTCCCGCTACCTCGTCGGGCTGGCGCTCGACAACGAGCTGTTCCCGTGGTCGACGCTCGCCGTGAACGTCCTCGGGAGTTTCGTCCTCGGTGTCGTCCTCTTCGGGGTGAGTAACGACGATATGCTGTTGCTGGTTGGTGTCGGATTCTGTGGCGCGTTCACGACGTTCTCGTCGTTCGGGTTCCAGACGGTCGTCCTGTGGGAACAAGGGGAGCAGAAAAAAGCAGCTATAAACGCGCTCGCCAACCTCGTCGTCTCACTCGCCGCCTTCGGCGGGGCGTGGCTGCTGATTGCTGGATAGGGTGTACGAAGTCTCCCGAATCGTGCCTGGGGTGTTAATTTGAAAAACCGGACTGGCTCAATACAGAGCAAGTAGAGTTCACCGACATCAACCGGGTGCAAACACTTATTCATCCGAAGATATAATGCATTTGTATGTCTAACACGGATACAGCAGAAGGTGGTGGACCGGACAAGACGAATATCAACATCCGGGTCACGGAGACGATGCTGGAAGATATCGACGCGACGTGGCAGGCAGAGGGCTACAACAGCAGAAGTGAATTCATCCGGGAAGCGCTTCGTGACGCCGTTCGTCACCCCGGGTTGACGCGAGGGAGCTGGAAAGAAATAGCCGCGGTTGAATACGCACGCCGCACGGGAAAGAGTGAGACGTTTACCCGCGACGAATTGCTGAGCGACGATGAGTATTGACATCCTCCTCCGCGTGAACGCGGAGGAATCCCGAGCGTTGGGATATTAGGGTTTGCAGACTCTCTGTTCTCTCGTTTTGAACGACCCGCTCTCGCGGTCGAACAGGAAGACTCCGGGCTGTGCCAACCAGCCGTTACTCATATCCCCTGTCGGGGGACTCTGAGTTATCTTTCGGCGAATATTT
>PUMG01000248.1 GCA_003551265.1 Halovenus sp. | reverse complement strand
GCTTCGACAGCGTCATCATCGACGAGAAGCGCGTCGGTCTCTTCTTGTCCCATGACACGTGCGCTGTTGGCGACGACGAACGAGAGGTCGACGCGTTCCTGGAGACGCTGTGCCTGTTCGACGAGCGAATCGGGGTCCTCGTCGGTTTCGGCTTTGAAACCCACAATCGGGAGCGTGGGGAACTCCTCACGAACGGTGTCGATGAGTTTCGGAGTCGGTTCGAGTTCGAGCGTCAACTCCTCCTGTCCGGAGCGAATCTTCGTGGACGCTCGTTCGAGCGTGTAATCAGAGACAGCGGCCACAGAAATCAGTGCGTCGCTGTCGCGTGCGTGTGCACGAACGGCCTCGGTCATCTCAGCGGCACTCTCGACCTGGACGGTCTGTGCCCAGTGCAGCGTCGGCCCGTCGTGGACGACGGTGACTTCAGCACCCAGCGCAGCGCAGGCACGCGCGACCGCTCGGCCGGTCTTGCCAGTCGCCCGGTTCGAGAGCGTCCGAATCGGATCGATAGACTCCGTCGTCGCGCCGCTGGTGACGACGATGCGACGGCCGAGCAACGGGTTCTCGCCTGTCGCACGGGCAACTGCGGTGACGATGGTCTCTTCCTCGGCGATTTTGGCTTTCCCCTCCTCGATACGTGGGTCGACAAAGTGGACACCCCACGCCTCCAGTTGTTCGAGTGCGTCGAGCACGCCCGGGTGGTTGTACATCGGTTCGTGCATCGCGGGGACGGCAACGATGGGGATGTCCGCTCCGAAAGCCGTCGTTGCGGTCGTCGTCACCGGCGAGTCGTCGATCGCTGCCGCCATCTTTCCGACAGTGTTCGCCGTTGCCGGGGCGATGAGGAACACGTCGGCCCACCCGTCGGTGCCACAGAGCTCGACGTGTTCGATGGCCCCCGTCAGTTCGGTCACGACCGGGTTTTCGGTCGCGAATTCGAGCGCCCACGGATGGATGATACCCTTCGCTGCAGGCGTCATCACTCCACGCACCTCGGCACCCTGTCGCCGGAGTTCGTGTGCCAACTCGACAGTTTTCACTGCGGCAATCGAACCGGACACACCCAGGGCGACGTTCACTCCGTCCAGCATACGTCTACTGCGGTAGCCCGGGTACTTAAATATCAAGCACCGGTGTCCGGATACTCATACGATGAGGTAGAACACTTATACAACGTCAAGCAAACACTGCACTATGAACCACCATCACGCACACTGGCAAGAACAGACTAGCAGGCCGAACGGGCAGGAACGGTTACGGAGATGACGCCCGTCGACGACCTCTGGTACCTCGCTGACGAGGCGAGCCAGCAGGCCGAACAGACGTATCATCGACTTGCCGACCGTCACGAGGAGTATCTCGAGTTCGAGACGACGAAATACGTCTCCCGACGACGATTCAGAACGGTTGCGACACGAATCCGAGACAACGGCGCACCGTACGGCGCACACACGCTCACGTATCGCCCCGGCGACGAACTGCTGCTGGTTCGCCACGACGCCCTCGACCTCTGGGTGCTCCCCGGCGGTCAGACCGACGGCGACGAGACCTTTCGCGAGGCTGCCGCCAGAGAACTCCGTGAGGAAGCCGGTATAGACGCTAGATTCGAGGGACTTGGAATGCTTGGACGCGTCACGTTTCACTCCCAGAACCACACGACCTGGGGGATTCTCCCGCTGTTCGAAGCACGTGCAGAATCCGCTGAGCCCACTGTTGCTGATCCCGACGGCGAGATAACCGACGCGCAGTGGTTTGCAGAGCTCCCTCCCGACACCCGCGACCGTGAACAGCTGGTGCGCTGGCGTGAGCAGCTGTGACCATGACATGGCATATGAATGCTACGAACAATCATGCACAATCCCTGTTTTAGAGCCGTCTGACGCCCGTCAGCAGAACGATTACAAAAACTTTAAGTGCTTTTTGGAGTAACATTTATGTAGCGAAACCCACGGGGCGTTTTACAGGAAGTATATCCTGCCCGGAGTTCCCACCCCCCTATCCATGAGCAACTCAAACACACGAACACGGACGAACCAGACGGAGCAGACAGAAGAACAGACGACCGACGTACAGAACTGTCCCGAGTGCAGCGGGAAACTCGTTGCCGACGAGGAACACGGCGAGACAATCTGCGTAGACTGCGGACTCGTCGTCGAGGAAGGGTCCGTCGACCGCGGCCCGGAGTGGCGCGCGTTCGACTCCCGTGAGAAAGATAGAAAATCCCGCGTTGGCGCGCCGACGACGAACATGATGCACGACAAGGGGCTGTCGACGAACATCGACTGGCGCGACAAAGACGCCTACGGCAACGCACTCGGCGCAAAGCAGCGAAAGAAGATGCAGCGCCTGCGCAAGTGGAACGAGCGCTTTCGCACCCGCGACTCCAAAGAGCGCAACCTGAAGCAGGCACTCGGCGAGATCGACCGAATGGCATCCGCGCTCGGTCTCCCGGAGAACGTCCGCGAGACAGCCAGTGTCATCTACCGCCGCGCGCTCGACGAGAACCTCCTGCCGGGACGCTCCATCGAGGGTGTTTCGACCTCCGCAGTGTACGCGGCAGCCCGACAGGCTGGCGTCCCGCGCTCGCTCGACGAGATCACCGAGGTCTCCCGGGTCGAAAAGAGCGAGATTGCCCGCACGTACCGCTACGTGGTCCGCGAACTCGGACTCGAGGTCCAGCCAGCAGACCCAGAGAGCTACGTCCCCCGCTTCGTCTCCTCGCTCGGTCTCTCCGAGGAGGCCGAACGCCGCGCACGCGAACTGCTCAAAAACGCCAAAGAACAGGGCGTCCACTCGGGGAAATCGCCGGTCGGTCTCGCAGCAGCGGCCGTCTACGCCGCCGCGTTGCTCACCAACGAGAAGACGACACAGGCCGCCGTCAGCGAGGTTGCCGACATCTCCGAGGTGACCATCCGCAACCGCTACCACGAACTGCTCGAAGCCGAACAGAGCATCGCTCTGGTGTAGTGAACCTTCTCTGAACACCTGCGCGACGGTGTTCTTTAGTGCACCCATCGAGTAGCGACTCGCATGGACTTCGAGGAGTTCGTCCTCGCAGCGAGTACGGCAGACCTCCGAGAGTGCGGTGCTGCTCGACGGCACGCAGACCTGCTCGAATACCGACTGGACCTCGCCGCCGCCGGTCTCGATGCGCTCGATAGCGAGTACGAACTGCCCGTCCTGGTCACGAACAGGGTCGAAGAGGAGGGCGGACACGCACAGGCCGGGCCCACGCGTCTCGATGCGCTCTCTCGTGCGATAGAGAAACCGGCAGTCGAGGCTGTCGATATCGAACTCGTGACCCTCCGTTCAGGCCGTGGCCAGCACGTCGTTGACCGTGCCCGGGAACACGGGGTCACAGTCGTCGTCTCGACACACGATTTTACCGGTACACCGGACCGACAGCAACTCCGAGACCTCCTCGATGCGGCCAGCGCGCGAGGTGACGTGGCGAAACTGGCCGTCACCGCCGAAGACGTGACTGACGTTCTCGACCTGCTGAGCGTGACGGCCGAGGCGACCCGAGCGGGGCAGACGGTTGCGACGATGGCGATGGGCGAAGCGGGTCGTCACTCGCGAGTGGTCGCTCCGCTGTATGGCTCTCGAATTGGATACGCACCGCTCGACAGAGAACGTGCAACGGCACCGGGTCAGTACGACCTCGAAACGTTTCGGACGCTGTATGAGAGTCTTCGAGAAAAGACGTAGTTTACAGATAGCGGTTCGACCGCCGAGAGAGTCGCGAGCGCGGTGTGGTGATGCCGGGAATCGAACTCCCGGAGCGGATAGCAGTGTCGGAGTCGACTGTCCGGTACGTCCTGGCACTGAGCCACAGGATTGTCACACCGGTCAACAGCGCAATCGTCACTGCGGGGTAGCTTGCGACTGCGAGCACACCCAGCAACACACCGATAACCGCAACGGTGCCGCCGAGGGACTCGCCTCGTTTTGAATCAGGGCTGGGTTCGATGGATGTGTGGAGAGACATCATAGTGGTTTACATACGACTGTTGTATCCGCACCCGTAAAAGTGTTAATAAATCAGTCAAGAATTGAGAAGAGTTAGCACGGAACAACCTACAATTTCAGTTGTAGAACGCCTGAGAACCGGTGCAAGGAGTAGCATGGTAGAACGTAATGAATTATCATCTCATTGTAATAGAGTTAGATCTGTGAGCGAGAAAGCGTCGTGTTTTCGAGAACGCTGTAGACAGAGCCAGAGGGAAGGTTACATAGTGGTTCGGCTCACACACGCCAGTAGTGAGTGATTCGACCTCGACCAGCGGACACACACGTAAGCGCCCCTGGCTCGCGATGCTGTTGACGGTCCTCATTCCGGGGCTGGGTCACGTCTATCTCCGTCTGTGGATACGAGCGTTGCTGTGGCTGGTCCTCTACGTCACGACGACGACACTGCTCCTGCCAGACGGAGCAACGCCCGATGGTCTCTCCCTCGATGCGTTTCTCGCCGCAGGAGATGCAATCTCTCTCGAGGTTACCGCTCTCATTCTGGGTGTCCTGTTCATCTGTCTCGTCGATGCCTACATGATGGCGAACCACGTCAACAGACGTGTTCGCCAGACGGACGGTGACACACCGGAGAGTTGTCCACACTGTCGCAAAGAACTCGACAGCGACCTCACGTTCTGTCACTGGTGTACGACCGAACTCGACAGCAGGCAAAAGTAACCAACGGATTCGTCTCTGTCAGCAGGTCGCCGCAATTCACTTTTCGATGATGCTCTCGTCGACAGCCTCTCCGAAGTGTCGTGCAGTGTCCTCGTAGTAGATGCGAACGCTGTCGCCGACTTTCAGGTCAGTCACCGCGGTCCGTCCGTCGGAAGTGTTGACCTTGATAGTCTCTGCGTTCTGCACGAGTGTCTCGATGCGGTCTCCGTCTTCGGTTTTGGCCTGTATCCGGAACATGGGACGGCGCTCGATTTTCGACCGGCCCACGAGAGCCTCACGGGTGTGTCCCTCAGTGTCGACAACCTGGACGGTGTCACCGCTCGAAAGCTCCGCGAGGTAGTTCGTCTCCCCGCCGGGCGCACGGACGTAGGCGTGGACAGCCCCCGCGTTCACCCGGAAGGGACGCGACTCCACGTACGGGGAGTCGGCGGTCTCGGCGTGAACGAAAAACAGCCCACGCGACATCGACCCGATAAGCATCCCTTCGTCGTCAGCCATGAGCGTCCCGGTGTCGATACAGACGCGGTCTGCTGACCCAGTGCGCTCGATAGCAGTGATTTCCGCCCATTCGAGGTCGAGTTGTTCCCGCTCAAGTTCTGCAGTGAGGGCAACAGTGCGGCGTATCTCGTCGGGGTCGTCGGTATCGAGAAGGACGCCATCAGCACCGAGTTCGAGCGTTTCGAAGGCGGTCTGTGCCTCTTCAGCACTCGTCACGCCCGCAATGAGTGAGGTCTCCTCGCCGATCCGAGCGATGAGGTTCTCCAGCGGAATGATCTGCCAGTCGTCGCCGACGACCAGTGTGTACTCTGCCTCTCGTGCAACCTCCTCTGCGAACGCCTCGTATGCTTCGCCCAGAATTCGAACGTAGCCACCGGTGGTTCCGTTGTCGGTTCGCCGAAGTGAGGAGAGGTCCGCAGAGCCGGAGAAATCGGGTGGTAGGTCGACAGTGCCGTCACCCTCACCGTGTTTACCGACGATGGTCGCATCAGCTTCCGCCTGCTCGGACTCTGCTTCCATGACGTGAACGTCGTCGCCGACGAACGCTGCAACGTCGACCGCACCGAGCGACCGGACGCGGCTAACGTCGGCCTCGTCGACCAGTATCCAGTCGACGCCGGCTTCGAGCCCCGCAGTGATTCGCTTCTTTCTCTGTTCCCAGTCACCGACTGTGTCGTCCGCTTTGAGCCAGACAGAGCGTGTCATGTGGGTACGCTTGCGTGCCGGGGGCTTGAACGTGGCGGAACAGCCGAACTGACAGGGGCGGATGAAGTGACTTACTGGCGGTCAAGGGCTTCCCGAACGACTTCGCTCTGGGTCGCATAGCCGTGAAACACAGCCAGCCGGTCGATATCCACGAGCAGCTCTCTCGGGAGTTCGACGTCCACCGCAACGAGTTCGTCGCCATCGCTGGATTGCATATCCTCGGAGTAGCCCACTCGGGCAGATAAATCTGTGTCGGACATCCGGCAGACATTAATCTGAATTCTCGAAGCCGACTCCCTTTTGTGCGGCGAACGCTTACGTACAGACATGATTCTCATCAGGGGCCACGCAGGTGGGAGCGCGCTCACGGGGACGATCTACGAACCCGGCGAGGACCCACCACAGTTCAGTGGGTCTCCCGACGACGACGCCCCGTACGTCTGGATCTGCGACGAGTTCTACGAGGTCACAAGCGGCGGCAGCACCCAGCGAGTGGATGACCGGGAGATTCGGATTGCCTTCGAGTCGCCCATGCCGCGGGGCTTCGAGACGAGAGAGCAGGCAATCGAAGCCGCGAAAGAACACATCCGGACGCAGTTCGCCCGAATCGGTGTCGACGACGTCGACATCGAGCTACCTGCGGTCGAACACCACTGATACTGACAGGAGAAAATTCGACCGTCACACGACGTCCATTCCTTCGACCGGTCCCCATCGCTTTTCGTTGTAACTGCGCTGACGGCTGGTGTCGAAGGCGTCCTCGATGCGCTGGCGGAGGGTCTGTTTTCCCTGGCGGTCGATGCGTGCCAGTTCGTCGGCTTTCCCGACTGCCAGCGGTGGGCCCCGCTCGCGCGCTATCTCGGCGAGCAACTGGGTGGTCAGGCGCTCACGAACCTGTTCGTCGCGGGTGACGCAGTAGGGTGCTTCGATTCGGTAGACGAGTTCGTCACGGGGGTCGTACACCACGAAGAACGTCACCTCGTAGGCTTCGTCATCGAGAACGCGGGTGTACTCGAGCGAAAGTGTCCCGTCGGCGAGGACGCTGTCAGTGCCCACGCGTGAGCGGAACCAGTTCGTGAACGTCAGGGAGTCGGTTCGTGGGTCGCCGTTGTCGTCGGTGCGTTCGAGGACGCGTCTGAAGAACGCCTCGTCGTTGACCCAGGGTGCACCGAGAATCCGTCGGAGTTCGCGGGTTATCGCTTTCGAGGCGCTGTTTTTCACGAAACCAACCAGTGCAGTGTCGCTTTCAGCGAAGTGTTCGACCAGCGAGAGGTAGTTCTCGACGACCTCTGTGAACTCCTGGCGCTCGATGATGAGCCGTTTGAGTTCCGGGTCGCGCTCGACCCACTTCAACAGCCCAGTCGGATACAGCGGTCCGTCGAGAATCAGCAGGTCGTCGACGACGTCAGCCTGGTCGAGCGCGTGCTCGCTCTCGGCACGGTACAGCGCGAGTGCGTGGACGACGGTCTGCTCGTACCGGTCGACTCGGGGCGCATGCAACACGCGTCTCCGGGCGTATCCTTCGTCGTCGAGTCGCCAGTCGTCGTCGTGCACGTCGACGGTATCGTCGTTCGTATGGACAGTCATCACGATGGTCCGTCCCCGGTGGAGTTCCACGTCCGACGGAACGGCGGCCATTGCTGCCTGCGAAACGTCGATCACCAGCCCATTTCTGAACGTTGTCGGGTTGATCGTCCCCGCGTCCAGTCCATGCTGTGTCGGGAACGGGGATTCGACGAGCGCAACGTCCGCGATATCGACGCGTCGACGGCAGTGTTCTCCGAGAGGTTCCAGCACGATATCGCCCTGATGGGTGCGAAGCGGGTCGAGAAACTCCGTGAACGCTCGCTCTGCGATGTCGGTGTGGTCACGGTCGTCAACCTGCTGTGTGACCCGGCGGGCGAGTTCTGCGATACCGTCCACGTGGACGGGGTCGAGTGTCATACCACCCTGTTTCTGGCGGGCGAGTAAAAACGTCCGGTCGGCCGGAGCAAGGCGTCACATGGAGATTTCTGCGTGTCACCCGACAGGAAGAATTGAGACCTACCAGGAACGCGCGAACGACGTCCGTCCTTTAGTTTCGATACGTTCTTCGGCGTAGGCGTTGGCCGCGTCGAGGACGGTTGTCCCGTCGGCTTCGGCACGCTCGATCATCGTCAGGAGTCTGTCTCCAATCTCGTCGGCTGCCTCGAACGCCTCCTGTCTGTCTCTGTCGAGGTACTCGTAGTAGACGGTGATGAGTCCACCGGCGTTGATGACGTAGTCGGGAGCGTACAGGATGCCTGCATCGGCAAGCGCCTGGGCGTGTCGATGCTCGTCTTCGAGAATGTTGTTGGCTGCGCCTGCCACGACGTCACACTGGAGGCGCGGTATCGTCTCGTCGTTTATGGCCCCACCGAAGGCACACGGAGCGAACACATCACAGTCGACGTCGTAGATTGCGTCGGGAGCGACCGTTTCAGCGTTACACTCCTCGGCGAGCGCCTCCATCTTGTGGTCGTTGACGTCGGTCGCGGTGACCGCTGCGCCGTGTTCGGTCAACTCCACCGCGAGACTGTGTCCGACCTTGCCGAGACCCTGGATTGCAACGTGTACGTCCGAAAGTGTGTCCGTCCCGTAGCTGTGTTCGACACAGGATTCAATGCTCGAGAAGACTCCGTGTGCTGTCACGGGAGATGGGTCACCCAGGCCAGTGCTCGTTCCAACCACGTGGTCGGTCTCCTCGCTGATGACGTCCATATCCTCGATACCGGAGTTGACGTCTACCGACGTGATGTAGCGCCCACCGAGACAGTCGACAGCCTGTCCATACGCACGCATCAACTCGTCGGACTTTATTTTCTCGGGGTCGCCAACGATGACTGCCTTGCCACCACCGAGTTCGAGGTCCGCTGCTGCTGCTTTGTACGTCATCGCACGCGAGAGTCGGAGCACGTCCTGCAACGCCTCATCAACCGTGTCGTAGTCGACAATTCGTGTCCCACCGAGACTCGGTCCGAGCGTCGTGTCGTGAATCGAAACGATGGATTTCAGCCCTGTCTTCTCATCAGAAAAGTACGTTACCTGCTCGTGGTCACTGTGGTCGCTCGCATTGAAGGCCATACTAGGGGTATATATTCCTTGTATAAAAGAACGTGCTATCACTCATCGTTTATAAGACTATGGGCGGGCCTGTTTAACTGCCGCAAAGACTCGTCGGCCGCTCCGGGTGATAACGCTCTCGTCACTCGTTTCCGCAGCAATTTGGAACGCGACCCAGACACTCACGACGGCGAGAACAGTTCCGGCCACGACGTCGACGCCCCAGTGAAGGCCGAGATACATCGTCGAGAACGCGATGCTCACCGCGAGGACAGTGGCGAGATAGAACCACTGCGGATACTCCGTCCGGGAGTACCACGCAAGCAACGCAGCGGTTACCGCGAGCGAGGTGTGCAACGAAGGAAAGACGTTCGTGTTGACGTTTATCTGTGTCGTCAGCGCCTCAATCTGTGGCCAGACGTCGTACATCAGACCACCGACCTCGGTCGGCATGTAGTTTCGGGGTCCGTACGCGACGAACGCAGTGTAGCTGAGCAGTCCGATGACGTAGTTGATGACGTACGCGAGAACGGTAACACGAAAGAGACGAAGACTGTCGAGGAACAGATACGCCACCAGCGGGAACACGAGCAAGAAGACGTATCCGAAGACGTAGAGTATCGAAAGCGCCCACGTCAACTCTGTCGTGGCTATCTGCTGAATCGTTGCGACGAGATTGCCCTCGATGCCGTAAAGCGTATGGGTGATTCGTATCCCGACAGTCCAGGAAACCTCGCCACCGATCGGACGCCAGTACATACTCAGAACGAACACCAGCGCGAGAAATCCCAGATGTGGCAGCCCGTCGCGGAGCCGGATGTCGTACTCGCTGTAGAACGTTTGAATGCGCTCTCTTCCAACAATCGTAATGAGACCAATACCCAGGCACACACCGACGAACACGACCATCTGTGCGTAGTGGACGAGGAGGCTCATTGTTCGAGGAGTTCGTCGTCGCTGGAGTAGCTGAACCCGATCTCACGGAGTTCTTGACGGGCGGCTTCGACATCAAGTTCACCCTCGGTTCCGAAAAAGGGTAGCTCCGGGTCGGTTCCGTTCCACTCGAACTCGGGTGCGAGCCACGTCGTTGTGCTGAGCGGACTTGCAGCAGGTGTGGCGAAGCCACCGAAGACGTTACTGACGAGCGATTCTTTGTCGAGGAGCCGGGCGATAACCCGTCTGAAATGTGGATTCCCAAGCGGCTCTCGGGAGGTGTTACATCCAACCAGATACAGCGACTGAGACGGGTTGACGTGGAGTTCAATCTCCTGCTCGCGTCCGATGCTCGGGACGGTGCTCGAGTCGAGGTTGGGCAACACAGAGTCAGCCTCGTCGTCTTTCAGAAGCTGGACGGCGACGCTGTCCGAACGGACGGACGTAAGAGAGATGCGCTCGAACGGCACACCATTGGGAAACGCGGTGGCCAACTCCTCGGAGCGTCCATCCTTCCTGGTAAGAAAGTGGTCGTCGTACCGCTTCAGGTGGAGCTCCTGACCCTCCTCACGCGAGTCAAACACGAACGGACCACTCCCGATAGGCTCGTCGTTGTTCCAGACCAGCGCCTCCGTCAGCGTTTCTGAGAGCTCGATACCCGCAACCTCAGGAGCGTTGATCTTTTCCTCCCACTCTGCGCGGGGGACTATTGGAAGTGTCATGCTCCGGACGGCGATTTCGGGAGTCGTCTCCGCAAAGTGAATCTCGAGCACCTCGTCGTCGACAGTGTCGACAGTGTCGATAAGCGACGTTCGTCCGCGAAACTGTGGGGCTGGAACCGGGACGTCGAACGCTCCGAGACTCGTATCCTGCAAGAACTCGATGGTGAATGCGACATCGTCCGCTGTCAGTGACTCGCCGTTGTGCCACTGCAGTGACGGGTCAAGCGTGACTGTTGCGACAGGACCAGTCCCGGTCTGCTCGAACTCCCAGTCGCTCGCAGCCCACGGCCGAATCTTGCCGTCGTAGCGCCGGCCGAGCGAATCATAGAGAAGCTGGGTAATTGTTCCCTTGCTTCGGTACTCGACAGCCAGCGGATTGAGGTTTCTCGTGATGCGGTCATCAGTCGTGACCAGACGGAGTTGCTCCGACTCGTCGCCACGAGCTTCGAGTTGCAGGAGGCTCAACGGTGACTGGAGTTGTACTCGCTGCCAGTCTCCGAATCGAGTCGACCGAGTCGTGCTGATGTGGTCTGGAACCGCTATCGGAACGAACGGCTGCTGTCGTGCGAGTTCGTGCTGCAACTCGGCGACGGTTCCTCGACGTTCGATTCCAGTTTCTTCCTTCTGTTGAACAACCAATTCGTCGACGGTAAAATCGGTGAAATTGAACGGATTTTGCCACCCAATTTCACTCGCAAACGACGAGTGTAACAGCGGGCGCAGAAAATCTGGATCCCTGATGTCCGGATGCCGCGAGACGAACAGGTCGTACTCCTGGCTGATGAGCGTCTCGCGCCGAAGTTCATCCTCCGGTAACAACACGAGTTCGGTGTCGACACCGACTGCAGAGAGATTATCCGAGAGAGTACGCCCGATCTCCGTTGCTCTGGCGTCGTAATCACCTGCGAGGGTGTGTATTTCGAGCGAGAGCTGTTCCGGTGAGCGCTGTTGCCGTGTGCTCCGGAACTGTCGAAGACAGCCAGCGAGTCCGGCCGCTCCCGTTGCGGCAGCGGTGAGCAGCGCTCGGCGACGCACACTACCCACACCGGAGTCGTGACTATCTCTCATTCTGTCCAGTTGTGTAACTAACGGACTGAGCGCTACATAACCTTGGTGATTAGCATACCTTTCGTCGCTGCTATGTCTCGAACAGCGTCGAAATGTCGAGCTGTGTTTGGCCGTTGAGATACCCTGACGGTGGTCTATCCGGACGCATCCGGTACACCACTGTCGGCTCGTGTCCAACTGTCGGACGCCCATCACGGATGGTAAACCACTCGTCGTCTCGAAACGACGAACAGTCCACGAAGAGGACGGTCCCCGGATGGGCGTCCAGTTGCGTGCCGGTCTTGCTGCTGACGGTCTCTCTAAGTGCGCTTGCGGGCGTCCCTGCACGTCGTCGAGTCGGTGGCTCCGGTCGCGTCACTTCCACAAGCGTCTCCGGGTCGTGGACTCGGAAATCGAGCGCGTACCCTGATTCGAGCGGTATCTCCGGCGTGAACTCGTATCCGAGGTCCGTGAGAAGCTTCGCCGTGTTCAACTCTGCGACCGCCGCTCGCATTCGAACGAGGTCCAGATGCTGGCTGGTGCCGAGTTTCGTCGCCATCGTGTACCGGTGGTCATCGAGCACGCCCGTCGAGAGCACTGATTCGTAAAACGCCAGTCCGTCCGCACGTGTGGCGTCGGGAAAGCCTGCAGCGTGGTCCCGGAAAAACGCCCGACTGGTCTCACGGCCGTCTTTCGAGAAGAACACCGGCAGGAAG